>NZ_JBSXPP010000010.1:0-206380 GCF_054073305.1 Mycolicibacterium sp. CBM1
GCTTTGTTGGAGTAGGAGACGAGCAGGTTTTTGGTTTGTTGGTAGTGGTCGAGCATCATCTTGTGGTTCTCGCGGCCGATACCGGACTGTTTGTAGCCACCGAACGCGGCGTGGGCGGGATAGGCGTGATAGCAGTTGGTCCACACCCGCCCAGCCTTGATGTCACGCCCGGCGCGATACGCGGTGTTCCCGTCACGGCTCCACACCCCCGCCCCCAACCCGTAAAGCGTGTCGTTGGCAATAGCGATGGCCTGGTCGTAATCGGCGAACGACGTCACCGCCACCACCGGCCCGAAAATCTCCTCCTGGAAGATCCGCATCGCGTTGTGCCCGGTGAAAATCGTGGGCTGCACGTAGTAGCCGCCACCCAGATCACCACCCAACTCGGCACGCTCACCACCGGTCAACACCTTGGCGCCCTCGCTCTTACCGATCTCGATATAAGACAGGATCTTCTCCAACTGATCGTTGGAAGCCTGCGCCCCGATCATCGTCTCGGAATCGAGCGGATCACCCTGACGCACCGCCTTGGTCCGAATCGCCGCCATCGCCAAGAACTCGTCATAGATGTCGGCCTGAATCAGCGACCGCGACGGACACGTGCACACCTCGCCCTGGTTGAGGGCGAACATCGTGAACCCCTCAAGAGCCTTGTCCTGATAATCATCATTGGCCGCCATCACATCGGAGAAAAAGATGTTCGGGCTCTTACCCCCAAGCTCC
Source organism: Mycolicibacterium sp. CBM1 (assembly GCF_054073305.1). Taxonomy (NCBI): domain Bacteria; kingdom Bacillati; phylum Actinomycetota; class Actinomycetes; order Mycobacteriales; family Mycobacteriaceae; genus Mycobacterium; species Mycolicibacterium sp. CBM1. Next base: position 724 of record NZ_JBSXPP010000010.1, read on the forward strand.
AACGTCACCGGGATCAGATTCTGGGACGCATACTGCATAATCAACCGACCCGTAGTGGTCTCCCCGGTAAACGCGATCTTGGCGATCCGATTACTCGAGGCCAACGGCTTACCCGCCTCCACCCCAAACCCGTTGACCACATTGAGCACCCCCGCCGGCAACAAATCCGCAATCAACGACACCAAATACAGAATCGAGGCCGGGGTCTGCTCGGCCGGCTTGAGCACCACCGCATTACCCGCCGCCAACGCCGGCGCCAACTTCCACACCGCCATCAAAATCGGGAAGTTCCACGGAATGATCTGCCCCACCACCCCCAACGGCTCATGGAAGTGATACGCCACCGTATCCTCATCGATCTGCGACAACGAGCCCTCCTGCGCCCGGATCGCCGCAGCGAAATACCGAAAATGATCCACCGCCAACGGAATATCCGCCGCCAACGTCTCCCGAATCGGCTTACCGTTATCCCACGACTCCGCCAACGCGATCGACTCCAGGTTCGCCTCGATCCGATCAGCGATCTTGTTCAGGATGACCGCCCGCTCCCCCGCCGAGGTCTTCCCCCACCCCGCAGCCGCCCCATGCGCAGCATCCAACGCCAACTCGATATCAGCCGCCGTCGACCGAGCCACCTCGCAGAACACCTCACCAGTCACCGGCGACGGATTCTCGAAATACTGCCCACCCACGGGCGCCACCCACTGCCCACCAACGAAATTCTCATAACGACCCAGGAAAGACATCAACGATCCCTCCGAACCCGGCCGTGCGAACACTGTCATAAGTCCTCCTCTACGAGACACTTTCACTGATACGAACGGCATGAACCGCGGGTGCTGCCGACGCGGGCAACACCATCGACATGGCGGCGGGGTAACACACGGTGACATCGATCCCGCCGGCGAAGCGGTACGGCTGGGCAGCTAGCAAGCCGGCAAATTGCTTACGGAGCCGGGATAATTCGGCGCGAACCGTGACCACCCGGGACCGGTCGCCGTACAGGTCGTCCGCCAGCTCGGGCGCCGATCTGCCCTGCGGGTTGCGTGCCAGGATCAGCAGAATCTCGGCGTGGCGCAGCGAGATGTCGTGGCGCCAGCGGCCGAATTCTCCGGCCATCTCCAGGGCCGGCGCCCCCGACACACTCACGTCGAGCGACACCCGGGCCAACGCCGGAATGTCGTCGTCCTCAGTGGGCCGGACCAGCCAGCCGCCGGGGAGCACATCGACATCGCAGGGGCCGAACGTCGGTATCCAAACCCGGCCCGGGGCAACCTGCTCGGGCAACAGGATGCGGTTGTGCAGCGGCAGTGAGTCGACCGCCGCCACCCAGCCTTCAGAGTCGACAGCCAAGGCGGGCTTGCCGATTCGCGCCAAGATCGGGGCGGCCACCATCCGCAACCGGTTCAGGGTGCGGTCGTGCTGCTCGCGCAGGTGGGCCTCGGCGAGCCGGGCCACGGCGTCGACCAGCGCCACCGTCGTGGGGTGCACGGTGGCAGCCGGGCCAGAGACGTCGACCACGCCGATCACGGTGCCGGTTCGCGGGTCGCGGATCGGCGCCCCGGCGCACGTCCAGGAATGGTGAGTACGCAGGAAGTGCTCGGCGGAGAAGACCTGCACGGCGCGATTGGACACCAAGGCCGTGCCGATTGCGTTGGTCCCGACCTCTCCTTCGGCCCAGCGGGCGCCTTCCACGAAGCCCAGGCGGTCGGCATTGTGGAGCACCGCCGGTGAGCCGGATCGCCACAGCACGCGACCCGCGGAGTCGGCGACCACGAGGATGCTGGCGCCGTCGGCGACGATCGACCCGAGTCCGCGGGAGACCTCGTCGAGCACCGTCATCAAACCCGACGCCCGCCGCAACGCCTCCAGACCGCCGGCTTCCACCACCGGCGGTGTGCGCCGGTCGGGGTTCACCCCCGCCGACATCAGCCGCCGCCAGGATTCGCCGATCACATCGCGCGGGCGGGCGGGGGCACGGTGGCCTGCCATCGTCGCGTCATAGACGGCCGACATCAGCCGCGCGTACACGCGCGGATCTTCCCCGACAGCGACGGCGGGCTCAGGCACGGACGGACCTTGCATTACTGCCGATTGTGCTCCGCATCTCAGCGGTAAACCAGGCCACCATCGATCAGACCGGATTGGCCGGTCATGTAGTCGGCATCCGCGCTGGCCAGATAGGAGACGAACCCGGCGACATCGTCGGGGGTTTCCGCGCGGCCGAGTGCGATACCGCCGACGAACTTGTCGTACGTCTCGCCTTCGGCGGCACCGGTGAGTTCGGCGAACCGCTTGTCGATCTCCACCCACATGTCGGTGCCGACCACCCCTGGGCAGTAGGCGTTGACGGTGATGCCGTCGACGGCGTGCTCCTTGGCCGCGGCCTGGGTCAGCGCCCGAACCGCGAACTTCGACGCGCTGTAGACGCCCAGCATGGCGAACCCGTCGTGGCCGGCGATCGAGGAGGCGTTGATGATTTTGCCCCCGTGGCCCAGCTCCTTGAACTTCGCGGCCGCGGCCTGGATTCCCCACAACACGCCGTTGACGTTGATCGCCCAGACCCGGGCCGCGTCCTGCGGTGTCACGTCGGCAAGGGGGCCGACGAGGGCGATGCCGGCGTTGTTGACCATGATGTCGAACCCGCCCAGGCCGCGGGCGCCGTGTTCGACGGCGGCGAACACCTGCTCGCGGTCGCTGACGTCCGCGGCGAAGATCGCTGTTTTGCAGCCTATTTCGGAGATCTCGGCGGCGACGGCGTCGAGGCCGTCGGCGCGGAGGTCGACCAGTGCGATGTCAGCTCCGTCACGGGCTAGGCGCAGCGCGATTGCGCGCCCGATTCCGCGGGCCGCTCCGGTGACAAGCGCGACCTTACCTTGCAGGCTCATGATTCTCCGTTCGGGTCGACCAGGACTTTCATCTTCGTTCCGGCGTGCAGCGCCTCGAATCCCTCGTCCACCACGTCGCAGATGGGAATCTTGGCCACCCAGCCGGTGGTGTCGTAGGCATCCTTGGCCATCAGGGCGATGACCGCCTCGAAGTCCGCACCGGTGTAGCACAGTGAGCCCTGAATCCGGCTCTCGTTCATCACGAGGTTGAGAAGCTGTGTCTCCAGCGGCTTTTCGTAGATCGCCACGCTGATCATCGGCTTGCGCGAGCCTACGCAGGCCAGCGCGGTCGTCACCGCCGGGGTGACTCCGGCCGCGTCGAACACGGCGTCGGCACCGTCTCCCCCGGTGTGGTCGGCGATGAAGGCGGGGATGTCGACGCCGGCCGGATCGAGGGTCTTCGCACCGAGCGCCTCGATGGCCGCACGCCGGGTCGGCGACGGCTCGACGACGAAGACGTCGTCGATTCCCTTGCCCCGCAAAGCGAACCACAGACCGATCCCGATCGGTCCGGCGCCGAACACCATGGCGGTATCGCCGGTGTGCACGTCGCCGAGGGTTGCGGCGTGGTAGGCCACCGACATGGGCTCCACCAAAGCTCCCAGTTCCAAGGAGACGTTGTCGGGCAGTTTGTGCAACATGTTGGTGGGGACGACGGTGTATTCGGCCATGCCGCCGTCGGACATCAGGCCGTGGAAGCCGATTTGCTGGCAGACGTTGTAGTTCCCGGCCCGGCACGGGCCGCAGTGACCACACTTGTAGATCGGTTCGACGGCTACCCGGTCGCCCTCGGCCCAGCCGGTGACGCCGTCACCGACGGCGGTGATGGTGCCGGAGAACTCGTGGCCGATGGTCAGCGGCAGCTGCGCGCCGGTCAGCGGGTGCGGTGAGGTGGGCACAAAGATCGGTCCGGCGTAGTACTCGTGCAGGTCGGTGCCGCAGATCCCGTTGAATCCCACCTTGAGCTTCACCGTCCCGGGTGTGGGCTCAGGTTCGGCGACGTCTTCGATCTGGACCTTGTTCGGCCCGTAGTACACGGCTGCTCTCATGACGCAGTTCTATGTGACGGCGACCACATCGGAAAGAGTTGCAGGGGGTTGCAGGGCCGCAGGTTGCAACGCCTCGCAACTCTTGTCGACCCGTCGGGGCAGGTGTGTCCTGGCTCACATGACATCAACATTGGAACCACAGACCGACGTCACCCCGCAGCAGCGGGTGGACGCCTGGCTCGCCGACTTCGAGGCCGCCCTGGCTGACCGCGACATCGACCGCGTCGTCGCGAAGTTCGCCGTCGACAGCTTCTGGCGCGACCTCGTCTCGTTCACCTGGAACATCAAGACCGTCGAGGGCCGCGACGCGATCGCCGGCATGCTGACCGCGCGGTTGGCCGACACCGATCCCTCCGGCTTCCGCACGCGGGAGACACCGACCGCCGATGGTGACGTGACCTCGGCGTTCATCGAGTTCGAGACGGCGGCCGGCCGCGGCACCGGACATCTCCGGCTCAAGGGCGATCAGGCCTGGACGTTGCTGACCGCGCTGCAGGAACTCAAGGGTTTCGAGGAGGCCAAGGGACCGTCGCGGGTGCTGGGCGCCGTGCACGGTGACGATCCGGACCCGCGGTCCTGGGCCGAGAAGCGGGCCGAAGAGGAGGCCGAACTGGGCCGGTCGATCCAGCCGTACGTGCTCGTCATCGGCGGTGGACAGGGCGGGATCGCGCTGGGTGCTCGGCTGCGCCAGCTGCGGGTGCCCGCCATCGTGGTCGACCGCCACGAGCGGCCCGGCGACCAGTGGCGCAAGCGGTACAAGTCGCTGTGCCTGCACGATCCGGTCTGGTACGACCACCTGCCGTATCTGCCGTTCCCGCCGAACTGGCCGGTGTTCGCGCCGAAGGACAAGATCGGCGACTGGCTGGAGTTCTACACCCGCGTCATGGAGGTGCCGTACTGGCCGAAGACGACGTGTGAGTCGGCGTCCTTCGACGAGGCAGCCGGTCGCTGGACGGTCGAGGTGGACCGCGACGGTGAGCGCCTGACCCTGCACCCGACGCAGCTGGTGCTCGCCACCGGGATGTCGGGCAAGCCACACGTGCCGACGCTTCCGGGCCAGGACGTCTTCCGTGGCGACCAGCACCACTCCAGCGCGCATCCCGGGCCCGACCCATACGTGGGCAAGAAGGCCGTCGTAATCGGGTCGAACAACTCCGCGCACGACATCTGCAAGGCGCTCTACGAGAACGGCGTGGATGTGACGATGGTGCAGCGCTCTTCGACCCACATCGTCAAGTCGGACTCCCTGATGGAGATCGGCCTAGGCGACCTGTACTCCGAACGCGCACTGGCGGCCGGGATGACCACCGAGAAGGCCGACCTGACGTTCGCCTCGCTGCCCTACCGGATCATGCACGAGTTCCAGATTCCGCTCTATGACCAGATGCGGGAGAAGGACAAGGACTTCTACGACCGGCTGGAGGCCGCAGGTTTCGAGTTGGATTGGGGTGCAGACGGTTCCGGGCTGTTCATGAAGTACCTGCGGCGTGGTTCGGGGTACTACATCGACGTCGGCGCGTGCGAGATGGTCGCCGACGGCCGCATCAAGCTGGCCCACGGTCAGGTGGATCGGCTGACCGAGGACGCGGTGGTGCTGGCCGACGGCACCGAGCTGCCCGCCGATGTGGTGGTCTATGCCACCGGGTACGGATCGATGAACGGCTGGGCGGCCGACCTGATCGGTCAGGAGGTGGCCGACAAGGTGGGCAAGGTGTGGGGTCTGGGTTCTGATACGCCCAAGGACCCAGGGCCGTGGGAGGGCGAGCAGCGCAACATGTGGAAGCCCACCCAGCAGGCGAACCTGTGGTTCCACGGCGGCAACCTGCACCAATCGCGGCACTACTCGCTGTACCTGGCCCTGCAACTCAAGGCCCGCCACGAAGGTCTGCCGACGCCGGTGTACGGCTTGCAGGAGGTCCATCACCTGAGCTGAGGGTATGCCAGCAGAATGGGGGCATGGCCGAACACGACGACCCCTACCTCTGGCTCGAAGAGATCGCCGGTGACGAGCAACTGGATTGGGTGCGCAAGCACAACGATCCGACCGTCGCCGAGTTCAGCGGCGACGCGTTCGACCAGCTGCGCGCCGAAGCGTTGGAAGTCCTCGACACTGACGCGCGGATCCCGTACGTGCGGCGCCGCGGCGAGTACCTGTACAACTTCTGGCGCGACGCGGCCAACCCGCGGGGGCTGTGGCAGCGGACCACCCTGGACAGTTACCTGACCGAGGATCCCGCCTGGGACGTCATCATCGACGTCGATGCGCTGGCCGCCGCCGAGGACGAGAACTGGGTGTGGGCCGGGGCGGACGTGATCGAGCCGGAGCACACGCTGGCGTTAGTCAGCCTGTCGCGGGGTGGGTCGGACGCGGCCGTGGTGCGCGAATTCGACATGGCATCGCGGACATTCGTGACCGACGGGTTCGAGCTGCCGGAGGCGAAGTCGCGGGTCTCGTGGGAAGACCCCGACACGGTGCTGGTGGGCACCGACTTCGGACCGGGCTCGATGACCGAGTCCGGTTACCCGCGGGTGGTCAAGCGCTGGCGGCGTGGCCAACCACTGGCCGAAGCGGAAACGGTGTTCACCGGGCCGGTCACCGACGTCATTGTCAGCGCGTCGGTGGACCGGACCCCCGGCTTCGAACGCGTGTTGCTGCACCGGGCGGAGGACTTCTTCAACGACCAGGTCTACCAACTGCGTTCGGGTGAGTTGGTGCGGATCGACGCACCGACCGATGCCACGTTGTCGGTACATCGGCAGTGGTTGCTGATCGAGTTGCGCAGCGACTGGCTGACCGGCACCGCGTCGTATCGGGCCGGGTCGCTATTGGCCGCCGACTACGAACAATTCCTCGACAGTACAGCTGAATTGGCGGTGGTCTTCGAGCCCGACGCGCACACCTGCCTGCACCAGTATTCGTGGACGCGCGACCGGCTGCTGCTGGTGACGCTGGCCGACGTCGCGAGCCGGGTGGAGATCGTCACGCCGGGAAGCTGGACACGGGAACCGGTGCCGGACCTCGGCGACAACACGGTCATCGTCGCCGCCGATGACACCGGTGATGAAATCTTCTTGGATTCCAGCGATTTCATCACCCCGTCTCGGCTGCTACACGGCGTCATCGGCGGCGAACTGACCGAGATCAGGCGCGCGCCGTCGTTCTTCGACGCCGCCGATCTGGAGGTCGCGCAGTACTTCGCGACGTCCGACGACGGCACGGCGGTCCCGTATTTCGTGGTGGGCCACAAGCACAACCAAGCACCCGGACCCACGCTGCTGGGCGGGTACGGCGGGTTCGAGGTATCGCGGACTCCCGGCTACGACGGTGTGCTGGGCCGGCTGTGGCTGTCGCGAGGCGGGACCTACGTGCTGGCCAACATCCGCGGCGGCGGGGAGTACGGACCGACGTGGCACACCCAGGCGATGCGGGAGGGCCGGCACAAGGTGACCGAGGATTTCGCCGCGGTGGCACGGGATCTCGTCGCGCGCGGGATCACCACTGTCGAACAGCTCGGAGCCCAAGGTGGCAGCAACGGCGGGTTGCTGATGGGTGTCATGCTGACCAAGTACCCCGAGCTATTCGGCGCACTGGTGTGCCAGGTGCCACTGCTGGACATGAAGCGGTTCCATCTGCTGCTGGCCGGCGCGTCCTGGGTGGCCGAGTACGGCGACCCGGACAACCCCGAGGACTGGGCGTTCATCTCCGAATACTCGCCGTATCAGAATATTTTGGCCGAGAAGCGCTATCCCCCGGTGCTGATCACCACCTCGACGCGCGACGACAGGGTGCATCCCGGACATGCCCGCAAGATGACGGCGGCGCTCGAGGAGGCCGGCCACGACGTCTGGTATTACGAGAACATCGAGGGCGGGCATGCCGGGGCGGCGGACAATGCGCAGACGGCGTTCAAGTCCGCGCTGAGCTACTCGTTCCTGCACCGCATGCTGGGGTAAATGGGTGAGTTGACCAGCACACGAAGCGTAGTACCCTGTGGCTAACAGCTAACTTGTCAGGGGGTGTGCGGTGCAGGTCGACGTCGAGGAGATGCGCTCGGGCGCAAACCGGTCCTACAACGCGGCATGGCTGGCCATGGAGGGCGCTGACCAGCTGTCACGCGCTCGCGTGACGACAGGGATCTTCGGCGACTTCGCCGCAGCCGAGGCCTTTCACGGAGTCCTCGGCGAAGCGCACAGCAACCACGTCCAGCGGCTCCGCGACCACGACAGCCGCCTCGGGGTGCTGGGCGACAAAGCGCACACGACCGCGTCGGCATTCCTCGACATGGAGGACCGCAACGCCGAGGCCTTGCGTTCGGTGCTGTGACCGCATACCCGCAGCTGGTCCACATCAGCGTCGGTGCGCTGATCGGGGAAGCCGGCGGCGATCCCTGGAAAGTCGACCAGACCGTGCAAAGCGGTGATCCCGGCGCGATCGCCGATCTGGGCCGAGCCTTCTACAGCGCCGGCGCCTGCACATCGGAGACGTTCAAGGAGTTCGAGCAGGCGCGCATTCGTTTCCAGGCCTCGTGGGACCGAGAGAACGGCGAGCACCCGATAAACGACAGCGACGAGGTCAAGCGGGCCACGACTCGGCTGATGGTCCAGCAGGACCAGCTTCCTGCCATCGGGACCGATCTGACCTACATTGCCGCCAACCTGGCAGAGACACAGCGATTCTCGGGGATGCAGGTGGAGAACCTCAACACCCAACTGCACTACATCGATGCCTTGATCGGGCAAGCACTGGCCAACGACCAGGACGCCTCGGTCTTGGAGGACAACGCGATCGCGGCGACATCAGGCGTGCTGCATCAGGTTGAAGCCCTGCGCGACGACTACTCGGCCAAGCTGGAAGCCTCGTTGACCGACCTGCGCGCCGGGCACGGCTACGACCCAGCACCGATCGAAGACGTCGATGGTGACAGCGAGCTAGGGCCAGAGCAACGTGGTCGCGAATCGACCGACTACTACGACGCGAATCAGCGCGCCCAGGATGAGGCGCTGGCCAACAGTTCCGACCCGATGACCCCGGAGAAGGCTTCTGCCGCAGCACGTTTGCGCGACTTCGCCACCGCGACCAACCCTGGTGCCGACGCCGATGCCCGACGGCTGGCCGGTGAACGTCTCGACGACTTCCGGATGGCGCACTTCACGGGGCCACTGCCGAAGGATCCTGTTCTCGGCGGTGATACCCGAACGCGCGCACAGTCTCGGCTGGACCTCCAACGAAAGCTGGAGCAGGGGTTGTATGGCTTGCCGCCGATGTCGGCCGACCAAGCGACGCAGCAGCTTGACGAGGGAGAGCAGTTCGCGCGGTCCCTCACCGTCAAGCAGGCTGTGAATGCGCTTGAACACCAAGGTATGTCACCCGCCGGGGCGGCGGCAACCGTTAGTGAACTGTCCGACGGAGTTACCCTTGCTGACTTGACCAAGGGCTTGACTACTTACGGCGGTGCTGCCGCTAGCGGCATCGAGGTCTACGGCGACACTGCCAGCACAGGCCGACACGCAGTCGGGGCCTTGTCGGGTGCGGATGCCGAGGCACTCACAACGATTGGAAAGCGCATGGGCGCCGTTGGTGCCGCCATTGAGATAGTGATGGCTGGGCGTGCCCTGGAAGACGGCGCACCCATGGGACAGACCATCGGAGAGACGGCGGGTTCGATTGGCGGCGGCTATCTTGCCGGTGTCGGCGCCTGGGCGCTGGCTGGCTCTGCCATTGGCCCGGAAGGCGCGGCAGCCGCAGCAGTGGTCGGTGCAATCGTGATTGGCTTTGGCGGAGGCAAGTTCGGCGGATGGGTAGGGTCCCAATTTGATAATTGAGTCGCTCGACCACGCTAGGGAGTCACTGCCCATGGCCGCTGCCGCACATCGGGTGCGGCTAAGCAGTTCATCTGTGCTTCTTCTAGGCGCGGCGACTGCCGTCGGTTTCGTCATCTTGTCTCAGCTCCTCTGCAAGACGCGCCATGCTGCACGACTTTGCTATTGGATAGGGTCGGCCGCGACAACGGCGCTGCTTGGACTGGGGCTGGAGCAATCGGGACGCCCCTTGCGCGTGGTATTCCTCGCGGTTGCGCTGAGCGTCGCGTTCGCAGTTGGCTTCGCATATTTTGTTGGTTGGCAACTGAGAATTGGCGGGAAGACCCGCTCCGTATTCGTAAAGAACACGCATCCTGACCCTCCGGAAGATGGTTCAGAGCCGCCTTCATTACCTCCTCCGCCGCCGCACAGCTACAACGGCGTGGTCACTGCTGACGGATTCTGGTGGATCGCGGCGATTCTCACCTCAATTATCGCAGCGGACGTATATCTATTCGGCTGGGTTTGGCAGTCAGTGATCGGTGCTATTGCGCTGACTGCGATGGGTGCGCTGGCTGGCGCCGATGACGCTTCACGCGGCGAGCCACCTGCGCGCGCGCAATATGTTCAGGCTGTCGTCGCCACCATCGCCTCACTGCCGTTGTGGCTACTGCCCTTCATCGCATATGCGGTGGGCTATCAGTTCGGTAAGCGCCGACCACGAAGTGGGCCTGGCGATCATGAACGTCACACCACCCGCCGTTCTCTAGACGACCGACTGGAATAGCGGGTTATTCGTATCGATCATGGCGGCAGTAACGCTGTTCTTCGTTGCCAGATTCTGGACCAACTTCATCAAGATCAACGGCCGCGTCGACGGCGCCTTCAAATCTAATCGGCCCGACCGGGCCACCAGCGCTCGCCGAAACCCACGACGACTAGAGCTGCCCTAGCTCGTCTTGGCCAGGCTCACCAGCAGCGAGACGATCACCCCGATGATCACCAAGCCGCCACCGGAGACCAACGTGATGTTGAGCCACTGGTGCATGCTGCTCTCCGCAGTGCCGATCATCGCCTCGGCGATTCGCCGGATGTCCCCAGAAGTGTTGTCCAGCAGCGTATTGAGGTGGCGTCGACCGAGTTCGATCGCGGCCCAACCGGCCGCTCCCACCAGCAGTCCCACCACTCCCAGGCCCACCAACATCTTGCCCCGACTGCGCGCCATGAACAGCGTCAGTAACGCTGCCACGCCCGCCAGCACCGCCAGGCCCACACTCGCCCACGGCCCGTACGTCGCCACCTGCCGCAGCGCCCCGGGCCGCAACGCCGCAGGAGCGTTGTCGGTCAACGGAATCGGCATCGACGTCGGCACCGTGATGTTGTAGTCGTTCAACGTCTGCTGAAACGCGGTGTCGGAGAGCATCGGCGCAATGTCGATCACCCACCGCCCCTGCCCGTCGACACTGGACCGGATCTGATCGGTGAACAACCAGCGATGGGCGAAGCGGTTCGCCTGCGCGAACTGGCCGGGAAACGACGGGCTCGACGTATACGCGGAAGCAGCCGGGCTCACCGCTCCGGTGTTGACGCCCGTGCCCAGCCGAGCCACCTGCGTCGTCAACTCCGAGGCCATCGCCGACTGCAGCCCTGGGTCGGCCGCGGCCTTCTGCGCCAGCGCCGCGTAACCGTCCGCATCGACCAAGTTCTGCTGCACCCACGCCGCCGGAAGCGCGAGCGCCAGCAGCACCGTCGTGACGATCCACATCAGGAGTGTCGCCACGAACCGCACACGTCCTCCTCAACAAGGACGCGGGCGTCAGTCGGAGTGCGTCGCGCGTCCCACAATCAAGGGGTCGGGCTGGCCGACCACCTCATGGTCTTTGTTGTCGTAATTGAACTTACTCAGGACGTGGCGCATCGCGTTGATCCGCGCGCGTTTCTTGTCGTTGCTTTTGATGACGGTCCACGGCGCGATCTCGGTGTCCGTCCAGGCGAACATGTCTTCCTTGGCGGCGGTGTAGTCGTGCCACTTGTCCAGCGAGGCCAGATCCGTCGGCGACAGCTTCCACTGCCGCACCGGGTCGACCTGGCGGATAGTGAAGCGGGTGCGCTGCTCGGACGGCGACACCGAGAACCACAGCTTGGTCAGGCTGATGCCGTCGTTGACCAGCATCTGCTCGAACAGCGGGGCCTGCCGGATGAACTCGGCATGCTGCTTGGGCGTGCAGTAGCCCATCACCCGCTCGACCCCGGCGCGGTTGTACCAGGACCGGTCGAACATGACGATCTCACCGGCCGCCGGCAAGTGGTTGACGTAGCGCTGGAAGTACCACTGAGTGCGTTCCTTCTCGGTGGGCTTCTCCAACGCGACCACCCGGGCGCCGCGGGGGTTGAGGTGCTCCATGAAGCGCTTGATGGTGCCGCCCTTGCCGGCGGCGTCGCGCCCCTCGAAGACGAATACGTGCCGCAGCCCGTGGGCCTGGCTCCACTTTTGCAGCTTCAGCAGCTCGATCTGCAGCAGCCGCTTCTGCTCCTCGTACTCGCTGCGCGACATCCGATGGTCGTACGGGTAGTTCTCCCGCCAGGTGTCGACGGCGAGGCCGGCGGCATCGAGCAACACCGGGTCGTCATCGTCGTCGTCGAAAATCGTGTAGCCATTGGTTTCGAGTGACACGCGCGGAAGTTATCGCGCCCGCTCGACACCAAGGTTGCCACCGGGTGAACACACAGTGCTAACCACCGTCGAGGAGAGCCGCCACGCACACCAACGACGAGCCGAGGAGCACGGCTCCGACCGTATCGGTGAAGTAGTGGTAGCTGACCGCCTGGCCGACCATCCCCAGCAGCATCCACACCACCGACGTCAGCACCAACCACAGCCGCACACCGGCGGCCAAGATCACCATCCCGAGCACCACCGCCGTCAACGTGGCGTGCCCGCTGGGGTAGGTGACAGCATCGCCCTTCTCCCGGCCGAATGCGAGTTTGAGGAGACGCGAAAGCCACACGGCCGCAGCAGGAGTCGCCACAGCAAGGATGGCCAGCCGCCAGCGGCGCCGATACGCCGCGAGGACAAGCGCAACTACCAGGAGCACCGCCACCGTGCGGTAATCGGTGAAGAACAGCAGCCGACTCAGGCCGCTGTTGCCCGCACGCTGGAACCACTCGTCGACCGCAGTCGAGCCACCCCGCACCACCCACCCGAGCAGCGCCAGCGCTGCCAAGCCGACGAGCGGCCACCACCGGAGGGCCCTGGCGGTCAGCGCGCGATACCCCGGATGTAGGCCGCTTGGCCCAGGTGCTGGACGCAGTCGTCGATGATGCTCACCAACCGGACGCTGGCCGTCACCGGTGGGTTCCAGTTCTCGTCGACCACCCGCGCCAGCTCGTCGGGGGTGACGCTGGCGACGTACTCCAGCGTCGCCTTGTGCACCCCGTGGTAGTAACCGGCCAGCAGATCCGCAGCAACCCGAACCTTGCCGACCTCCTCTGCGGTATGGCCGTAACCGTGTGCGTCGCGCGGCAAGTCAAGATTGAAACGGTCCACCCACTCACCGTTGAACCACACCTGCTCGGTACCGGCGATGGCCGCAAGCTGAGCGTCCTGGATCCGCGCGCTGTGCCAGATCAGCCAGGCGATGCTGTTGGCGGTCGAGGTGGGCCGGAAGAACGACACCTCGTCGGTGAGGTCGTCGGTGAGGTCGTCGACGTGCTCGATGATCCGGGTGAAGGAATCCCGCAGGAGTTCCCGGGCGGCGTCTGCAGCGCTCAATGAGTCGGCCATGGACCTGACGCTACGCGGAGTTCGTCGGCGTCTAAGCCTCGGGCTGCGCGCCGTGGAACACCGCCTCGACGTTGTTGCCGTCGGGGTCTCGCACGAAGGCACCGTAGTAACCGGGGTGGTACTCCGGCCACAGTCGTGGGGCGTGCAACGGCTCGGCGCCCAGCGCCAAAGCGGTGTGATAGAAGGCCTGGACAGACTCGGCGTCCTTGGCCGAGAACGCGATGTGCGCCTCGCGGTTGGGGCCGGCGACGTCACCCGCGGACGCGTCGGCGATCCAGAACGAGGGATGGCCCTCGATGCCGTAGCCGATGGCCGGGCCGAATTCCAGCACCCGGATGTAGCCCAGCACATGGAGCACTTTGTCGTAGAACTCTTTCGACTTGGTGAAGTCGCTGCAATTGATTCCGAGATGATCGATCACAGCTCCATCGTGGCAGGGGGTTGCGACGTAATCTCATCGACATGGGCTACGACCTGGTCATCCGCAACGGCACCATCGTCGACGGCTTGGGCGGAAACCCCTACCCGGGTGACGTCGCCGTATCCGACGGCGTGATCGTCGCCGTCGGCTCCGTCTCGAGTAACGGCGCCCGGGAGATCGACGCCACCGGTCTGCTCGTCACGCCCGGGTTCGTCGACCTGCACACCCACTACGACGGGCAGGCGATCTGGTCGGACCGGCTGACACCATCGTCGGCCCACGGGGTCACCACCGCACTGATGGGCAACTGCGGTGTCGGGTTCGCGCCGTGCCGCACCGAGGACCACGACGTACTCGTCGACCTGATGGCCGGGGTCGAAGACATTCCGGGTGTGGTCATGGTCGACGGGCTGCCGTGGACGTGGCAGACCTTCCCCGAGTTCCTCGACGCCCTCGACGCCGGACGCCGCGACATCGACCTGGCGGCACTGCTGCCGCACTCCCCGCTGCGGGTCTACGTCATGGGCCAGCGCGGTGTCGACCGGGAGCCGGCGACCAGCGAAGACCTGGCCCAGATGCGCAAGCTCGCCGCCGAGGCCGTCTCGGTCGGGGCGCTCGGGTTCGCGTCGTCGCGGCTGACGATCCACAAGTCCGAGAGCGGCAAGCCCATTCCCAGTTATGACGCTGCCCAGTCCGAGATCGAGGCGATCGCCCGCGGTGTCGACGACGCCGGAGGTGGGCTCATCCAGTTCGTGCCCGACCTGGTCGCCGGTGACTACGAGCCCGCCCTGCAGACGGTGTTCGACGTGGCCGCCGACGTCGGCCTGCCGGTGACGTTCACGCTGGCGGTCGGCAACGCCGGCGACCCGTACTTCCTCGACGCCCTGACGATGGTGGAGAAAGCGAACGCCAACGGTGGTGACGTCACCGCACAGATCTTTCCCCGCCCGATCGGGCTCGTACTTGGACTGGAGCTGAGCGGCAACCCGTTCGTGCTCTACCCCTCCTACCAGGAGATCGCTGGACTGCCACTGGCCGAACGGGTGGCCGAGATGCGCAAACCCGAAGTGCGGATGCGCATTCTGCATGACGAGCCGGCAGGCACCGGACATCCGCTGATGTTCGCTGTACAGGCGTGGGACTACATCTACCCCCTCGGCGAGCCGCCGAACTACGAGCCCGACCCCTCGCAGTCCATCGCGGCGCGGGCGGCGGCGCGCGGGGTAAGCCCACTGGAAGAGGCATACGACCGGGTGCTCGACGACGACGGACATGCCATGTTGCTGGTGACGCTGGCCAACTTCCGCGACAAGTCGCTGGACACCGTCGCCGATCTGTTGCGCCGCGACGACGTCATCCTGGGCCTCGGTGACGGTGGGGCCCACTATGGAATGATCTGCGACGCAAGCTATCCGACGTACCTGCTGACCCATTGGGTACGTGACCGTTCCGCCGGCCGGCTCAGTCTCGCCGATGCCGTCAGGGAACTCACCTCGGTGCCGGCACGGGTGGCGGGTTTGGCTGACCGTGGCCGTATTGCGGTGGGATACAAGGCCGATCTCAACGTCATCGACCACTCGGCACTGACGTTGCACCGGCCGGTGATCGCCCGCGATCTGCCCGGCGGTGGGCGTCGGCTGGACCAGACCGCCGACGGTTACGTGGCGACGATCGTCTCGGGCGAAGTCATCGCGGAAAACGGCGTGCCGACGTCGGCACGCCCGGGCCGGCTGGTTCGCGGCCGGCGGTCCGCGCCGCCAGCGGGTTGACGGGCGGCGTGGCCGACCACCCTGAGCGAGTGTGGGCCTTATGTTCGCAAAATGACGAAAAGCGGTGCATAAGGCACACACTCGGCGCTAGAGGGGGCAGCCCGCTGCACGCAGTTTGCCCGCCACACGGTCGACAATGACCGTCGGCCTCGACATCATCTCGGCGCTGACGCGGACGACCACCCACCCGGCCGCCTCCAAATGTGCGATCCGCTCGATATCCCATGCCCTCTGCCGGCGATCGGTCCAGTGCTGAACGCCGTCGTATTCGACGGCGACCTTCCACTCGCGCCACCCCATGTCGACACGGATACGCAGGTATGGAAATTCGATCTGCGTCTCAGGCGGAGGCAGACCACCACCGACGATCAGGAGACGCAGCTTGGTCTCCTGTGGCGACTCCGCGCCACCGTCGACAAGCTCCAGCGTCGAACGCAGCCGCGCGACGCCGCGAGTGCCCGGATGTCGGTCCGCCACTACTCGAACTGCCGCAGGTCGGATTCCGGTGGCGTTGAGCAGCGCGTCCAGGATCGGAATACCACGCTCTGGCTGGGCGTAGCGACCGATGTCGAAGGCGGTTCGGGCCGCAGTCGTCACGGTCATGCTGCCAGCGAGACACACTTCGTCTGGCGCGAGGTCCCAGGTGTGAACAACGATGCCAGGCGCTGCATGCCGATCAGCCCGAACAATCTCCGCTGGCGCCGAGGGGTCCAGCCACTTCGTGCCGAATGCCGCCGCCGCCGACAGACCGCACAACGTTGCACCGGTCGACAGCCAGACAGCCCGTGCTCTCAGCAGCGCCGTCAGTTCGACATCACGCCGTAGGTACACGTCCCGATAGATCGCTCTGTGGTGGCGGGTCAGTGCGCTTCGCGTGATGTCACCGCGACGCACCGCCGCGCTCCCAATGAAGGGCTGCATCACCGAAGGGTCGCTGCCCGCCCACGAGTGTGCGTGCTATGCAGCGCCTTCGGCCGAAATCTGTGCATGAGGCCCACACTGGGGACAAACAAAAAGCCCCGGCGCGCGAAGCGCACCGGGGCCTTTCGTAAACGGACTTAGAAGTCCATACCGCCCATGCCACCGGTCGGGTCGCCCGCAGGTGCGGCGGCCTTCTCCGGCTTGTCGGCGACGACGGCCTCGGTGGTGAGGAACAGCGCCGCGATGGACGCCGCGTTCTGCAGCGCCGAGCGGGTGACCTTCACCGGGTCGGCGACGCCGGCCTTGAGCAGGTCCTCGTACTCGTTGGTGGCAGCGTTGAGACCGGTGCCGATCGCGGAGTTGCGAACCTTCTCGGCGACAACGCCCGGCTCCAGCCCGGCGTTGAAGGCGATCTGCTTCAGCGGGGCCTCGAGCGCGACGCGCACGATGTTGGCGCCAGTGGCCTCGTCACCGGTGAGGGTGAGCTCGTCGAGCGCCGGGGCCGCCTGCAGCAGGGCCACGCCGCCACCGGCGACGATGCCCTCTTCGACAGCAGCCTTGGCGTTGCGCACTGCATCTTCGATGCGATGCTTGCGCTCCTTGAGCTCCACCTCGGTGGCAGCGCCGGCCTTGATGACCGCAACACCGCCGGCCAGCTTGGCCAGGCGCTCCTGCAGCTTCTCGCGGTCGTAGTCGGAATCGCTGTTCTCGATCTCGCTGCGGATCTGGGCCACCCGGCCGGCGATGGCGTCGGAATCCCCGGCGCCCTCGACGATGGTGGTCTCGTCCTTGGTGACGACGACCTTGCGGGCCTGACCCAGCAGGGAGATGTCGGCGGTCTCGAGCGAGAGGCCGACCTCTTCGCTGACGACCTGGCCACCGGTCAGGATCGCGATGTCCTGCAGCATGGCCTTGCGGCGATCACCGAAGCCCGGAGCCTTGACGGCGACGGACTTGAAGGTGCCACGGATCTTGTTGACCACCAGGGTCGACAGGGCCTCGCCCTCGACGTCCTCGGCGATGATCAGCAGCGGCTTGCCGGACTGGATGACCTTCTCCAGCAGCGGCAGCAGGTCCTTGACCGTCGAGACCTTCGACGACACCAGCAGGATGTACGGATCTTCGAGGACCGCTTCCTGACGCTCGGCGTCGGTCACGAAGTACCCCGAGATGTAGCCCTTGTCGAAGCGCATACCCTCGGTGAGCTCCAGCTGCAAGCCGAAGGTGTTCGACTCCTCGACGGTGATGACACCCTCGTTGCCGACCTTGTCCATGGCCTCGGCGATCAGGTCACCGATGGTCTGGTCACCGGCCGAGATGCCAGCGGTAGCAGCGATCTGCTCCTTGGTCTCGACCTCTTTGGCGCTCTTGAGGAGCGTCTCGGTGATCTTCTCGACGGCCTTCTCGATGCCGCGCTTGAGACCGAGCGGGTTGGCGCCGGCAGCCACGTTGCGCAGGCCTTCGCGAACCAGAGCCTGGGCCAGAACGGTGGCGGTGGTTGTGCCGTCACCCGCGACGTCGTCAGTCTTCTTGGCGACTTCCTTGACCAGCTCGGCGCCGATCTTCTCGTACGGGTCCTCGAGCTCGATCTCCTTGGCGATGGACACACCGTCGTTGGTGATCGTGGGGGCGCCCCACTTCTTCTCGAGAACGACGTTGCGACCCTTGGGGCCCAGCGTCACCTTTACCGCATCGGCGAGGGCGTTGAGGCCCCGCTCGAGGCCACGGCGTGCCTCTTCGTCGTAAGCAATGATCTTGGACATTGCGAAGTGAATCCTCCGGTTGGGGGTTACACGTTCTTGGGTCGGACACAGTGCCCGCGACGGACGACCGCAGCTGTGTTCTGCTTCGGTCTCACCATCCCGACCTAGCACTCACCGGTCGGGAGTGCCAACCACATTCTTAGCACTCGCCTATGCCGAGTGCAAGAAAGAGAGCCGGTTGTTCACCCGGCGCGCAAGCCGTCCACGATGACCCCGGTGATTCGCTCGGCGACGTCCGGGCCGAACTCCTGCCCGGTCACCAACATCTCCCCCACCACACCGAGAAATTCGGCCTCGGCGCCGGGCGCGGCACAGTCCACGTCGATGCCGTAGCTGGCCAGCGCCTCGACCATGCCGTGATCGGTGGCGCCGTTGCGAACGATCTCGCGGATGAAGTCGAACAGCGCGCCCGCCGGGTCAGCGGCCAACAGCGCCCGGCCGTGCTCGACGATCAGCCGCACGGGCGCCTACGGTCAGGCCAAGCTTGCCAACCTGCTGTTCACCTATGAACTACAACGTCGTCTGGCCGGGACTGACACCATCGCGACCGCCGCGCACCCCGGCGGATCCAGCTCGGAGTTGTCGCGCCACCTGCCCAGGCCCATCCGGTCGGTGTTCGGATTGGTCGAGCAGAGCACCGAGATGGGTGCTCTGCCCGCGCTGCGCGCCGCAACCGACCCGGCGGTGCTGGGCGGGCAGTACTACGGACCTGGCGGCCTGCTCGAGATGCGGGGATATCCGAAGCTGGTCGCGTCGACGCGGCGCTCCCACGACACCGCGACACAGCGCCGCCTCTGGGCGGCGTCCGAAGAGTTGACCGGGGTGGCCTACCCGATCGGCTGACCGGCAGACTGGAGACGATGTCCCTACACGTGCCGCCCTATCCGCCCCCTCGCTACGACGGCGAGGGCGAAGTGAGCGCCAGGCTCCGGAAGGCCGGCACCCCGGCCGACTTCGAAGTCGGCCCGATCAGATACACCTACCTGGCGACCGAGAAGTCCACCGACGGCGAGTTCGGTCTGTACCGCGTCGACCTCGGCCCCGCCGCCGGAGGGCCGGGGCCGCACTTCCACAAAGCCATGTCGGAGTCATTCTTCGTGCTGTCCGGGCGTATGCGCCTCTACGACGGCACCGACTGGGTCGACGGCGGCACCGGTGACTACCTCTACGTACCGCCGGGCGGCATCCACGGTTTCCGCAACGAGGCCGACGAACCGGCCTCGATCCTGATGCTGTTCACCCCCGGCGCACCCCGCGAGTTCTACTTCGAGGGTTTGGCCAGGCTCGGCGAGCTGTCCGAGGACGACCGGCGCGAGTTCCTCATCCGCAACGACAACTTCTTGGTCTGACGACACGCCGGATCGAAGTGCGCAAGCGTATCCGCTTGGGCTAGAGTCCATCTCGGCTAGAGAGGAGTCCCAGGGTGCGGGCAGTGGATGCGCCCAGCACCCAGGCGTTGCGGGGCTGGCAGAGACGGGCTTTGGTCAAGTACCTGGCCGCCCAACCGAGGGACTTCCTGGCCGTGGCAACGCCCGGCGCCGGCAAGACCACCTTCGCGTTGCGCATCGTCGCCGAGCTGCTCGCCGAGGGCACCGTCGAGGCCGTCACCATCGTCGTCCCCACCGAGCACCTCAAGATCCAGTGGGCGCAGGCCGCGTCCCGGCACGGCATCGCGCTGGACCCGAAGTTCTCCAATTCCAACTCGCAGACCTCGGCGGAGTACCACGGCGTCGTCGTCACCTACGCCCAGGTGGCCAGCCACCCGACCCGGCACCGGGTGCGCACCGAGAACCGCAAGACCCTCGTCGTCTTCGACGAGATCCACCACGGTGGTGACGCCAAAACGTGGGGCGACGCCATGCGGGAGGCGTTCGACGACGCCACCCGCCGGCTGTCGCTGACCGGTACCCCCTTCCGCAGCGACGACAGCCCGATCCCGTTCGTCACCTACGAGACCGGGCCCGACGGGTTCGCCCGTTCCCGGGCCGATCACACCTACGGCTACTCCGACGCGCTGGCCGACGGGGTGGTCCGGCCGGTGATGTTCATGGCCTACTCCGGGGAGGCCCGGTGGCGCGACAGCGCCGGTGAGGAGCACGCCGCCCGCCTGGGTGAGCCGCTGACCGCCGAGCAGACCGCGCGGGCATGGAAGACCGCACTCAACCCGGCCGGTCAGTGGATGCCCGCGGTGATCTCCGCCGCCGACACCCGCCTGCGTGGCCTGCGCCAGCACGTCCCCGACGCCGGCGGCATGATCATCGCCTCCGACCAGACCGCCGCGCGGGCCTACGCCGAGCTGTTGCGCAAGATCACCGGCGAGGCTCCGACCCTGGTGCTCTCCGACGACAAGGGCTCCTCGGACCGTATCTCCCAGTTCTCCGCCGACACCTCCCGCTGGCTGGTGGCCGTTCGGATGGTGTCCGAAGGTGTGGACGTCCCCCGCCTCGCGGTCGGCGTCTACGCCACCAGCGCGTCGACTCCACTGTTCTTCGCCCAGGCGATCGGCCGGTTCGTGCGCTCACGGCGCCCGGGTGAGACGGCGTGCATCTTCCTGCCCTCGGTGCCCAACCTGTTGCTGCTGGCCAGCGAAATGGAAGCCCAGCGCAACCATGTACTCGGCAAGCCGCACCGGGAGAACCTCGACGAGGACCCGCTCGACGCGGAGCTGGCCAAGCAGAAGCGCGACGAGGCCGACGACGAGCAGGGCAAGATCGAGTATCTGGGGGCCGACGCCGAACTCGATCAGGTGATCTTCGACGGCTCCTCGTTCGGCACCGCCACGCCCGCCGGCAGCGACGAGGAGGCCGACTACCTCGGTATCCCCGGACTGCTGGACGCCGCGTCGATGCGAGATCTGTTGCGGCGCAGGCAGGAAGAGCAGCTGACCAAGCGCACGGCCAGCGGCGAGGTACCCCGACCGACCACCCACGGCCAACTGCGCGACCTACGTCGCGAGCTGAACACCCTGGTGTCGCTGGCCCATCACCGCACCGGCAAGACGCACGGGCAGATCCACAACGAACTGCGGCGCATCTGCGGCGGGCCCCCGGTGGCGGCGGCCACCACCGATCAGCTCAAGGCCCGCATCGAAGCCGTCCGCGGCCTCACGTCGTCGCACTGACCCCCGTACCGGCCAGGTTGGCCCGATTGGCCATCTGGTAGTCCTTGTCGGGGTGCTGTTCGTGGTACATGTCCATCCGGAAGACCTGCCCGACGCGGGTCAACGGCTGCGGGTCACGCGAATCCCGCACCCAGCCGGTGCCGTCGATGTGCCGGTGGGTGGTGGGGTCGGCCAGCACGCGGAACACGGCAGCAGCGGGTGCGTCGACGGTGGTGGTGGCGATCAGTGTTTCGGCCATGCAGGGGTAGACCGTGCCCGGCCGCGAAACTCATCGCTGCCACCGCTAGAGCCCGAGCAACTCCGGCAGGTCGGCGACCGAGTCGAGCACATGGTTGGGTTGCATCGCGAATTCGTCTGCGGCCCAACGATCTAGCGTGTCCTGACGGAACTTGCCGGTACGCACCAGCACACCGGTCATCCCGACGACCTGCGCGGCCAGCACGTCGTTGTTGAGGTCGTCACCCACCATGTACATCTCGTCGGGGTCGACGCCCAGGCGAACCGCCGAGGCCAGGAAACCCGCTGGGGCAGGCTTGCCGACCGCGGTGGCCTTGCGGCCGGAGGTCTCCTCCATGCCGATCAGGTACATGCCGGTGTCGATGCGCAACCCGTCGGTGGTGGTCCACGCCGTGCTGCGATGCATGGCGACCACCGGAATGCCGCGCGTCATCCAGTCGTAGACCCAGCTCAGCGTGACGTGGTTGTACTCCGGGCCGGCACCGCCGAGCAGGACGACGTCAGGGGTGTCCGGCACAGCGCCGTCACCGACCATCAGCGAGTCGACGATGTCGATACCCGGCATGTCGTCGGTGATCTGACCGTTGTTGACCAGGAAGCACCGCGCATCGGGATAGTTCGCCCGGACGTAGTCGGCGGTCAGCGCGGCGGCGGTGATGACCTCGTCGGGGCGCACGTCGATCCCGGCCTGGCACAGGGCCGCGGCGATCTGCCGGCGGGTGCGGGTGGTGGTGTTGGTCAGATAGGACCGCGCGATCTGGTGCTCGTCGAGCACCCGCAGGGCGTCCGCCGCGCCGGGGATCGGCTTCCACGAGGTCACCAGGACACCATCGATGTCGAACAGAACCCCACCGATCGCCATACGGCGACAGTAAACGGCCAGCGCTTGGATGCAACTTGGGCCGACGTATCGTCGGTGCCATGAGCACACCGAAGTGGACCGAGGCCAACGTTCCCGATCAGCACGGTCGCGTGGCGATCGTCACCGGCTCCAACACCGGCCTCGGCTTCGACACGGCGCGGGTCCTGGCCGAACGCGGCGCGCGCGTGGTGATGGCGGTGCGCGACACCGCCAAGGGCGACGCCGCGGCGGCGCACATCAGGTCCACAGCCCCGGGCGCCGACGTGGCGGTGCACAAACTGGATCTGGGCTCACTGGCGTCGGTCCGGGAAGCAGCCGCCGAACTGGGCAGTACCTACCCGCGCGTCGATCTGCTGATCAACAACGCCGGGGTGATGTACCCGCCCAAGCAGACCACCGCCGACGGGTTCGAGTTGCAGTTCGGCACCAACCATCTAGGCCACTTCGCGCTCACCGGGTTGCTGCTGAACAACCTGCTGCCGGTCGACGGGTCGCGGGTCGTGGTGGTCGCGAGCATCGCCCACACCATCCGGGCCAAGATCGATTTCGACGACCTGCAATGGGAACGCCGCCGCTACGAGCGGGTGGCGTCCTACGGGCAGTCCAAGCTGGCCAATCTGATGTTCGCCTACGAGCTGCAACGCCGGCTGGCAGCGGCGAACGCGAAAACCATTGCCGTCGCGGCGCATCCGGGCGTGTCGAACACCGAACTCATCCGCCACGTCCCCGGCTCGTCGCTACCCGGCGTCAAGCTGCTGGCCGGTCTGGTGCTCAACAGCCCCGAGCTGGGTGCCCTTCCGACATTGCGGGCCGCCACCGATCCCGCCGTCGTGGGTGGGCAGTACTACGGCCCCGACGGCTTCCGTGAGATCCGCGGCTACCCCAAGCTGGTGAGCTCCAGCAGCCAGTCGCACGACCGCAACGTCCAGCAGCGGCTGTGGGCAGTGTCCGAGGAGCTGACCGGCGTGAGCTACCCGCTCTGATGCGAAGCGTCTCCGAGCACCAGCGTGTCGTCGGCGCACTGATCGCGGCCCGCCCGGCGGTGACCGTCGGGCTTGCCGATGCCGAGGGGCTGGTCTTGGCCGCCGACGTCGCGGCGCCGATGTCATTGCCGGTGTTCGACAACTCCGCGATGGACGGCTACGCCGTGCGCGCCGAGGATGTCGCCGGGGCGGACGCCAGCCCCGTGAAACTGCCTGTCGCCGAAGACATTCCGGCTGGACGCACCGATCCCCTGACCTTGGCGCCGGGCACCGCGCACCGGATCATGACCGGTGCGCCGCTGCCCGCAGGTGCGACGGCCGTGGTCCCGGTCGAGGCGACCGACGGCGGGCTCGAGACCGTCGAGATCCGCGCGGCGTCCAAGCCCGGCCAGCACATCCGCCGGGCCGGCGAGGACGTCACCGCGGGCACGACGGTGCTGCGGGCCGGTCAGGTGGTCACCCCCGCCGCGCTGGGCCTGGCCGCGGCGCTCGGGCTGGGAGCGCTGAGCGTGGTGCCCCGCCAGCGGGTGCTGGTGATGTCGACCGGCACGGAGTTGGTCTCGGCCGGCACCGAGCTGCAACCCGGTCAGATCTACGAATCCAACGCCATCATGCTGGCCGCGGCGGTCCGCGAAGCGGGCGGCGAGGTGGTCGCCTGCCCGACGTCCAGTGACGACGTCAACCAGTTCAGCGCGGTGCTCGCAGGGTATGCCGGACAGGCCGACCTGATCATCACCTCCGGCGGAGTCAGCGCCGGCGCCTACGAAGTGGTCAAGGACGCGTTCGGAGAGGGTGGGGTGGAGTTCGTGAAGGTCGCGATGCAGCCGGGCATGCCGCAGGGCGCCGGGCGTGCAGGGGGCACACCGATCGTGACGTTGCCCGGCAACCCGGTCAGCGCGCTGGTGTCCTTCGAGGTGTTCGTCCGGCCCGCGCTGCGCGCGGCGATGGGGCTGCCACATCCGCACCGCCCCCGCCGCACCGCTGTGCTGGCCGACGACCTGACCTCACCGAAGGGCAAGCGTCAGTTCCGCCGCGGTGTCTATGACGCGGCGGCCGGCACCGTCACCACCTACGGACCGCCCGCGTCGCATCACCTGCGCTGGCTGGCCTCGGCGAACTGCCTGTTGGAGATCGAAGAGGATGTCACCGAGATGACCGCCGGGCATCAGGTTGCGCTGTGGGACCTGTCCTAGCTTCGGTCGACCCCGGGCGCACGTAGAATCACGCCGATGGCCAGACGCCCCCGCTCCGCGGACGACAACATGAAGTCCGGCCCCCAGCGGCTGGTCGCGCTGGTGCGCACCTCCGTTCCCCCGATTCACCCCGCTGGCCTGCCGTTCATCTCGGCCGGTCTGGCCGTGGCCGCGGTGGGCCGCAAGCACCGCTGGTTGCGCCGCGCGGGACTCGCCGCGGCGGCTGCGAACGCCGGATTCTTCCGCCACCCGGCCCGTACCCCGCCGAGCCGCCCCGGCGTCGTCGTCGCCCCGGCCGACGGGCTGATCTGCCTGGTCGAGGAGGCCGTTCCGCCGGCCGAGCTGGGCCTGCCTGCGATAGCAGTGCCACGGGTGAGCATCTTCCTGTCGTTGCTCGACGCGCATGTCCAGCGCATCCCCGTCGGCGGCGAAGTACTGGCCGTGCAATACCGTCCCGGCCGCTTTCATTCGGCCGACCTCGCCACGGCCAGCGAGGACAACGAACGCAACAGCGTGCACATCCGCACGCCGGAAGGACGAGACGTCGTGGTCGTACAGATCGCGGGCCTGGTCGCGCGGCGCATCATCTGCGACGTGCACGCCGGCGACAAGGTCGCTATCGGCGACACCTACGGGCTCATCCGGTTCGGCTCCCGACTGGACACCTACCTGCCCGCCGGCTCGCAGCTCCTGGTCGAGCCCGGTCAGCGGGCGCTGGCCGGCGAGACGGTATTGGCGCAACTGCCGTGATCAAGCCACGCCCCCGGCCGCTGATCAGCACGCGGCTGCTGCCCAGCGCGGTCACCGTGCTGGCCATCTGCCTGGGTATGACTTCGGTGAAGTACGCGCTGGACAACCGCCCGACCGAAGCGATGGCGATGCTGGCCGCCGCCGCCATCCTCGATGCGCTCGATGGGCGCATCGCCCGGGTACTCAAGGCGACCTCACGGATGGGCGAGGAGATCGACTCGCTGGCCGACGCGGTGAACTTCGGGGTAGCACCGGCGTTCATCGTGTGGTCCCTGCTGCTGTCCAACACCAGGGTCGGCTGGATCGTCGTGCTGCTCTACGCGGTGTGCATCGTCCTGCGGCTGGCCCGCTACAACGCGCTGCTCGACGCGGATTTGCCCGCCTACACCAAGGAGTACTTCGTCGGCATGCCCGCGCCGGCCGGTGCCATTGGCGCCATCGGGCCGCTGGCCGCCAAGATGCAGTGGGGCGACGGCTGGTGGACGTCGTACGGGGCGGTGTCGCTGTGGCTGGTCGGGGTCTCCCTGCTGGTCGTCAGTCGGATCCCGATGCGCAAGATCCACACGTTCTCGGTGCGCCCCAACATGGTGGCGCCCCTGCTGGCCCTACTGGCGATCGGCGTCGCCGCCGCCTTCGTCTTCCCGTATCTGGTGATCCTGGTGATCATCGCGGCCTACATCGTGCACATCCCGTTCGCGATCCGCAGCCAGCGGTGGGTGGCCGCACACCCCGAGGCGTGGAACGACCGACCCCGCCAACACCGCGCCGCGCGCCGGGCGACCCGCCGGGCCCGCCAGCCCAATCGCCGCTCGGTGGCCCGGCTGGGCCTACGCAAGCCCGGTGGCTGACCGGTGCCGTCGAACCTGGCGCTGACCGCACGGCTGAACACCTCGGCGCTGGACTCGCGCCGCGGTGTCGTCCGGCTGCATCCCGAGGCCATCGCCGCCCTGGGAATTCGTGAGTGGGATGCGGTGTCGCTGACCGGCGCACGCACCACCACGGCCGTCGCCGGAGTGGCACCGCCGGACACCCCGACCGGCACCGCGCTGCTCGACGACGTGACGCTGTCCAACGCCGGCCTGCGCGAGAACACCACGGTGCTGGTCGCACCGGTCACCGTCTACGGCGCACGGTCGGTGACGCTGCGCGGATCCAAACTGACCACCCAGTCGGTGTCATCGTCGACGCTGCGGCAGGCGCTGCTGGGCAAGGTACTCACCGTCGGTGACACGGTGTCGCTGCTGCCCCGCGACCTCGGGCCGGGCACGTCGACGACGGCGGCCAGCTCGGCACTGACGGCGTCGGTGGGCATCACCTGGACCTCGGAATTGCTCACCGTCACCGGCACAGATCCGGCCGGACCGGTGAGCGTGCAGCCGAATTCTTCGGTCACCTGGGGTGATGGTGCCACTGCTCCGGCGCTGCCAGCAGGCCACGGCGCGGAGGTCAGTCCGCCGATGGTGTGGCCGCAGGCTCCGCCGGTCAGTACCGACGACCTCAAGGGTCAGCACGTGCAGGCCGGCCGGCTCACCGAGTGGCTCAAGCTCGCTCTCGACGAGCCCGAACTGCTGGAGAAGTTGGGGGCCACACCGAATCTGGGTGTGCTGGTCACCGGCCCGGCCGGGGTCGGCAAGGCCACACTGGTGCGAGCGGTGTGCGCCGGCCGGCGACTCGTCGAGCTGGACGGACCCGACACCGGTGCACTGGCCGCGGCCGACCGGCAGCGGGCCGTCGGTGACGCCGTCGCCACCGTTTGCAACGGCGGCGGCGTGCTGTTGATCACCGACGTCGATGCGCTGCTGCCGGCCACGGCCGAACCTGTGGCCACGAAGATCCTGGCCGAACTGCGCACGGCCGTCGCCGCACCCGGGGTGGCGTTGGTGGTCACCTCGCAGCAGCCCGATGCCCTGGACCCACGACTGCGCGCGCCGGATTTGTGCGACCGCGAGCTTGGCCTGAGCCTGCCCGATGGCGCGACCCGCAAGGCGCTGCTCGAGGTGCTGTTGCGCGACGTGCCGGCCGAAGACCTTGAACTCGGCGAGATTGCTGAGCGCACACCGGGTTTCGTGCGAGCCGATCTCGCCGCGCTGGTGCGGGAGGCGGCGCTGAGGGCCGCCGCCAGAGCCAGTCAGGACGACAAACCCCCTGCGCTGACCCAGGCAGACTTCACCGGTGCGCTAACCGTGATCCGCCCGCTGTCCCGCTCGGCCACCGAAGAGGTGTCAGTCGGCTCGATCACCCTCGACGACGTCGGCGACATGATCGAGGTCAAGCAGGCGCTCACCGAGGCGGTGCTGTGGCCGTTGCAGCATCCCGACACCTTCGCTCGCCTCGGCGTGGAACCGCCCCGTGGCGTCCTGCTCTACGGTCCGCCCGGCTGCGGTAAGACGTTCGTGGTGCGCGCCCTGGCCAGTTCGGGGCGGCTGAGCGTGCACGCCGTCAAGGGTGCCGAACTGATGGACAAGTGGGTCGGCTCCTCGGAGAAGGCGGTGCGCGAATTGTTCCGCCGGGCAAGAGATTCCGCACCTTCACTAGTGTTCCTCGATGAGATCGACGCACTGGCCCCGCGGCGGGGGCAGAGTTTCGACTCCGGTGTCACCGACCGGGTGGTCGCCGCGCTGCTGACCGAGCTCGACGGCATCGAACCGCTGCGCGACGTCGTGGTGCTCGGTGCCACCAACCGGCCCGACCTGATCGATCCCGCCCTGCTGCGCCCCGGCCGGCTGGAGAAGCTGGTGTTCGTCGAGCCTCCCGACGCCGCGGCGCGCCGGGAGATCCTACGCACGGCCGGCAAGTCGGTGCCGCTGTCTCCGGAAGTCGACCTCGACGCGTTGGCCGGCGAACTGGACGGGTATAGCGCCGCCGACTGTGTGGCGCTGCTGCGGGAGGCCGCCCTGACCGCGATGCGCCGCTCGATCGACGCCGCCGACGTCACCGCGGCCGACGTGGACAAGGCCAGGCGGGCGGTTCGCCCGTCACTGGATCCTGCTCAGGTGGATTCCCTGCGGGAATTCGCCGCCGGCCGGTGACTACCTACCGAGGCTGCTCGACGAGTGCGGCGAGCCGGCCGACGGACGCCTGTAGCTTCTCGGCGGTGGTGGCCTGCGCCCGCACCATCCGGGCGGGGTCGGCCAACTGCGTCCAGTCGTAGGTGTGGGTGACCAGGGTGTGCTGGTCGTCGAGCGGTTCGAGGCGCCAGCGCCAGAGGTGACCCGGCGGCGGCGAGCCGGGCTCTGCCGGCCGCC
This sequence comes from Mycolicibacterium sp. CBM1, assembly GCF_054073305.1. Lineage (NCBI taxonomy): Bacteria > Bacillati > Actinomycetota > Actinomycetes > Mycobacteriales > Mycobacteriaceae > Mycobacterium > Mycolicibacterium sp. CBM1. The sequence goes on from NZ_JBSXPP010000010.1 coordinate 29,509, forward strand.
ACGCGATCAGCCGGCCCTCCTCGAACTCCACCACGTGATTCTGCCGAACCGGCCCCTGGACCAGCCGCATCTCGAACACGTCACCCACGCCACGCACCCGCTGGCCGGCGGCGGCCTCGGCGAGATTGTCGTTGCCATCCCACTCGGGCTGGCGCGCGGGGTCGGCGATGAATTCGAAGATCGCCGCGGCGGGCGCGGCGACCTGTCGGCTGGCATTGACGACGCGTTCTTCGGCCACCGCACCATTCAACACAACAGCCGTTCGGTCACATCACCGGGATGGCCCCGGCTTCGGCGGACAACGAAAAACGATGCACCGCAGAGATATTCACAACACCCTTCGAGCAGCTGCGGGGGGCGGTCCCGCGGGCGTCAGCCTTGCCCCGGCGCCGGGCCCGTAGACTGTGCCCAGGAAATAGCCGAAAATATTGGCTGACACCCCGACCGACCGGTAGATCACCGACGCGCTGGCGCGTCCACAGATCGGAGTGCCATGCTCGTCATCCTGATCGCACATGCGATCGCCGCCGCCTTAGCGCCGGTGCTCGTACGGCGCTGGGGGCGGCTGGCGTTCTACCCGCTGGCGTTGGTACCGGCGGGCTCGCTGGCGTGGGTGACGGCCAACTGGCCGTCCCAGGACGCCACACCGGCCCGGGTCGACATCCCGTGGGTGCCGGAACTGTCCATGAACATCGATCTGCGGTTCGACACCCTGACCGCCGTGCTCAGTGTGCTGGTCCTCGGCATCGGTGCGCTGGTGTTGTTCTACTGCGCGGAGTACTTCCACCACCGCGACGGACACACCGAGAACCGATTGCCCAGTTTTGCCGCGGAACTGGTCGCCTTCTCCGGAGCGATGTTCGGGCTGATCGTCGCCGACAACATGCTGCTGCTCTACACGTTCTGGGAGCTGACGACCGTCTTGTCGTTCTTGTTGGTGGGCCACTACGCGGAGCGGGCCACCAGCCGACGCGCGGCGATGCAGGCGCTGCTGGTCACCACCGCGGGCGGGCTGGCGATGCTGGTCGGCATCGTCGTGCTCGGGCACAGCGCCGGCACCTATCTGCTCTCCGAATTGGTGGCCGCGCCGCCGCACGGCACCGCCGTCTCGGTCGCGATCGTGCTGGTGCTCATCGGCGCGCTGTCCAAGTCGGCGATCGTGCCGTTCCACTTCTGGCTGCCTGGCGCCATGGCGGCACCCACGCCGGTCAGCGCATACCTGCACGCCGCCGCGATGGTCAAGGCCGGTGTCTACCTCATCGCCCGGCTCGCGCCCGGCTTCGCCGACTCTCCCGGCTGGCGCCCGACCGTCATCACGCTGGGCGTGGCCACCATGCTGCTGGCCGGTTGGCGCGCGGTGCGCGAGTACGACCTCAAACTGATCCTCGCGTTCGGCACCGTGAGCCAGCTGGGCTTCATCACGGTCATGGTCGGCGGCGGCGGGCAGGACATGATGTTGGCCGGGCTGGCCATGCTCTGTGCCCACGCCCTGTTCAAGGCAACCCTGTTCATGGTCGTGGGCGTCATCGACCACTCCACCGGCACGCGCGATATCCGCAGACTGGCCTGGCTCGGTCGGCGCATGCCTGCACTGTTCGTCATCGCCGCAGGGGCGACGGCCAGCATGGCGGCGCTGCCGCCGTTTCTGGGGTTCGTGGCCAAGGAAGCCGACTTCGAGACCATTGCGCACAGTGCGTCGCTGGGGCCGTGGGCGCCGGTGGTGCTGGCCGGTGTGGTGCTCGGCTCGGTGTTCACCACCATCTACAGCTTGCGGTTCCTGTGGGGCGCGTTCGCGCGCAAGGGCGCGCAGGGACCGACCACGCTGGTGGCCAACCTGCACCGGCCGGCGGCGGCGTTCCTGGTCGCCCCGGCGATCCTCGCCACCGCCGGGCTGGTCTTCGGCCTGGTGCCGCAGACCCTGGACGCCACGCTCGACGACTACGCGGAGACCCTGCCGGCCGCCGGGGCGAACGACGGTCACTACACGCTGGAGCTCTGGCACGGCTTCGGCCTGCCGCTGGCGCTGTCCGTGCTGGTCCTGGCGGTCGGTACCGCAGCATTCTTCAGCCGCGAGCGATTGCGCCACGCCCGCCTCGGTAGCTGGAAACCACTGGGCAACGCAGACCGGGTCTACGACGCGGTGATCCGCGGCGCGGACGTCGCCTCCGTGCGGCTGACTGCCCTGACCCAACGCGGGTCGATCCCGGTCACCCAGGCGGTGATCCTGTCCACGCTGGTGCTTTTCCCCGTCATCGTGCTGATGCTCGGCGCCACCGACCGGCCCCACGTCCAGCTGTGGGATTCGCTGGTCCAACCGGTGGTGGGCCTGCTCATCCTGGCCGCCGCGGTGGCCGCCACCGTCATGCGCAACCGGCTGGCCGCCGTGTTGCTGGTCGGGATCACCGGCTACGGCTGCGGCGCGATCTTCGCCTTCCACGGCGCACCCGACCTCGCCCTGACCCAATTCCTGGTGGAAACCCTGACGCTGGTGATCTTCGTGCTCGTCCTGCGTACGCTGCCCGCTGAAGCCGACGAGGCCAGTATCAGGCGCTACCGGCTGCCGCGAGCCGCGCTGTCGCTCGCGGTCGGTGCCACCGTCACCACCCTTGCGGCGTTCGCGATGGCCGCGCGCACCTCGAGGCCGATCGCCGAGCTGCTGCCCGACGCCGCCTACTACCGCGGCCACGGCGCCAACACGGTGAACGTGCTGCTGGTCGACATCCGCGCCTGGGACACCCTCGGCGAGATCTCGGTGCTGGTGGTCGCCGCGACCGGGGTGGCGTCGCTGGTGTTCCGCAACCGCCGATTCGGCTCCGCGCCGCGCGTGTCCGACGCCGGCCAGCCCGACATCGGCGCGCTGCCGTCAGCGCCGTACAGCCCGTCGGTCAGCGACACCACCTGGCTGCGCGGCAGCGAGCTGCGTGACCCGCGCTACCGCTCACTGGTGCTCGAGGTCGCCACCCGGATGATCTTCCCGCTGATCATGGTGCTGTCGGTCTACTTCTTCTTCACCGGGCACAACACCCCCGGCGGCGGCTTCGCCGGTGGCCTGACGGCGGGCCTGGCGCTGGTGCTGCGCTACCTGGCCGGCGGACGCTACGAACTGGGTGAAACGCTGCCGCTGGACGCCGGGAAGATCCTCGGCGTCGGGCTAGCGCTGTCGGGCGGCACCGCGGTCGGCTCGATGCTGCTGGGCGCGCCGGCGTTGTCCTCGGCGGTGATCAGCCTGCAGCTGCCGCTGCTGGGCTCCGTCAAGTTCGTCACCGCCCTGTTTTTCGACCTGGGCGTGTACCTGATCGTGCTCGGCCTGGTGCTCGACGTGTTGCGCAGCCTCGGGGCGCGCATCGACGAGGAACTGGCCACCCTGCCGCGGGCCGCCGTGAAAGCGCAGGCACGATGACCACCTACCTCGTTCCACTCGTCATCATCGGCGGCCTCACCAGTTGCGGTGTCTATCTGCTGCTTTCGCGCAACCTGACCCGCATGCTGTTGGGCCTGCTGCTCGTCGGCAACGCGGTGAACCTGCTGATCCTGACCGTCGGCGGTGAATCCGGCAACCCGCCGATCCGCGGGCGCACCAGTGGCGCGGAGACCACCACGGCCGACCCGCTGGCCCAGGGCATGATCCTGACCGCGATCGTCATCGCGATGGGCATCGCCGCGTTCGTGCTCGCGCTGACCTACCGCTCGTACCGGTTGACCACCGAGGAGGAGGTGGGCAACGACCCCGAGGACACCCGGGTGTCCCAGCTGTCCGACGAAGAGGTCTCCTCGATCGACGAGGACAACCCGCAGCCCGTGCCGGCCCGTGACACCGACGAGCCCGATGAACTGGACGCGCTGCCCGGGCACGAGGGATCCCGATGAGCCTCTCGGGTGTCCTGATGCCGCTGCCGGTGCTCATCCCGTTGATCGCCGCTGCGTCGACGTTGGTCGCCGGCCGCCGGCCCCGGTTGCAACGGCTCATCGCCCTGGTGGCGCTGGCCGCGGTGCTCGCGGTCTGCGCGGTCCTGCTGTACCTGACCGACCGCGACGGCACCCAGGCGCTGCACGTCGGCGGATGGGGCCCGACCAACGACGGCCTCGGCCCGCTGGGCATCACGCTGGTGGCCGACCGCCTCTCGGCCCTGATGCTGGTGGTCTCGGCGATCGTGCTGCTGGCGGTGGTGTTCTACGCCATCGGGCAGGGCATCCGCGACGGGGACGAACGCCAGCCGGTGTCGATCTTCCTGCCCACCTACCTGGTGTTGTCCGCGGGCGTGTGTACGGCGTTCCTGGCCGGTGACCTGTTCAACCTGTATGTCGGCTTCGAGGTACTGCTGTCAGCCAGCTTCGTGCTGCTGACCATCGGGGCCAGCAAGGAACGGGTCCGGGCCGGCATTTCGTACGTGATGGTGTCGATGGTCAGCTCGCTGATCTTCCTGATCGGTCTGGCTCTGGTCTACGCCGCCGCCGGGACGCTGAACATGGCGGAGCTCTCGCTGCGGCTGCAGGACGTCAGCCCCGGTACCCGCAGCGCGATCTTCGCGGTGCTGCTGGTGGCCTTCGGCATCAAGGCGGCGGTGTTCCCGCTGTCGGCCTGGCTGCCGGACTCCTATCCGACCGCACCGGCACCAGTGACCGCGGTGTTCGCCGGCCTGCTCACGAAGGTCGGCGTGTACGCGATCATCCGGACGCATTCGCTGCTGTTCCCCGCCGGCAGGCTGGACAACGTGCTATTGGTCGCGGCGCTGCTGACCATGCTGGTGGGCATCCTCGGCGCGATCGCGCAGAGCGACATCAAACGTTTGTTGTCGTTCACCCTGATCAGCCACATCGGGTACATGGTGTTCGGCATCGCGCTGTCCAGCAAGCTCGGCATGTCCGGGGCGATCTACTACGTCGCGCACCACATCGTCGTGCAAACCACCCTGTTCCTGGTGGTGGGCCTGATCGAACGACAAGCCGGCGCCTCCACGCTGCGTCGCCTGGGCGGGCTGGCCGCCGCCAGCCCGCTGCTGGCGTTCGTCTTCTTGGTGCCGGCATTGAATCTCGGTGGTATTCCGCCCTTTTCGGGCTTCATCGGCAAGGTCGCGCTGCTGGAGGCCGGTACCGCGAACGGCTCGGTACTGGCCTGGTTGCTGGTCGCCGGGTCGGTGGTGACCAGCCTGTTGACGCTGTATGTGGTGGCTCGGGTGTGGACCAAGGCGTTCTGGCGCGCCCGGGTCGACGCGCCGGAGGGCGACCTCGCCGACTCCGCGCCGTCGGCGCTGCTCGACGACTACGCCCAGGACGTCGCGTTCGTCGACCGCGACGATGTCGGCCGGATGCCGGTCGGGATGCTCGTTCCGACGATGACCCTGATCGCGGTGGGATTGGCGTTGACCGTGGCGGCGGGGCCGATCTTCGGCTACACCGACCGGGCCGCCGACGAGGTCATGGATCGCAGCCAGTACATCGCCGCCGTGTTGGGGGGCCGCTGATGAGGTTGTGGATTCTGCGGATCTGGACGCTGGTATGGCTAACGCTGGTGTGGCTGCTGCTGTGGGGCAACGTGTCGGTCGCCAACGTGGCATCGGGTCTGGCGGTGGCGCTGTTCATCACATTGCTGCTGCCGTTGCCCGCAGTCCCGGTTCAGGGTCGGCTGCATCCGCTGTCGCTGCTGTGGCTGGCGCTGCACATCGCGTGGTGGCTGGCGCAATCCTCGGTTCAGGTGGCGTGGCTGGCCGTCCGGCCGGGGCACCCGCCGCGCTCGGCGGTGCTGCGGGCGCAGCTGGCGTGCAAGTCCGATCTGGTGCTCGCCCTGGGGGTCAACATCATGAACCTCACGCCCGGCACGATCGTGCTGGAGATCGACCAGACCCGGCGGCTGCTCTACGTGCACGTGCTCGACGTCAGCTCGCAACGCTCGGTGGACCGGTTCTACCGACAGGCGGCCCAGTTGGAGCGGCTGCTGATCGCCGCATTCGAGCGTGGCGGCGAATGGCGTCCCGCGGCAAACGAATCCGAGGAGGTGGCCCCGCGATGACGGCCCAGCGAGAAGCGAAGGCGGATCGCGCATGACGGCCCAGCGAGAAGCGAAGGCGGATCGCGCATGACGGCCCAGCGAGAAGCGAAGGCGGATCGCGCATGACGATCGCGTGGGTGCTGGCCGGCGTCATGCTGGTCGCGGCGGCGGCGGTGACCATGGTCCGTTTGCTGAGCGGACCCAGCACGCTCGACCGGCTGGTGGCCGTCGACACGCTGGTCGCGGTGACGATGTGCGGGGTGGGTACCTGGGCGGCGTTCAGCCTGGATACCACCGTCACCTACAGTCTCGCGGCGCTGGCATTGATCAGCTTCGTCGGCTCGGTGAGCGTGGCCCGGTTCCGGGTGCCGGACCTGGTGCAGACAGATCGCGGAACGGACAACGCATGAGCGCATCCGATGTGACCGCCGCGGGCCTGGTGCTGGCCGGATCCGCGCTGGCGCTGACCGCCGCGATCGGGGTGCTGCGCTTTCCGGACACCCTGACCCGCATGCACGCCGCGACCAAGCCCCAGGTGCTGGGGTTGCTGCTGGTCCTCAGCGGCGCGGCGATCCGGCTCAGCGGCAACATCGACGTCGGCATGATCGTGCTGACCGCCATGTTCACCCTGATCACCGCCCCGGTGGTCGCACACCGGGTCGGACAGTTGGCCTACCGTGAGCAGAACATGGGCGACGACCTGACCATCGATGAGATGCGTGACGACTCAGCAGGGGGCACAGGTCCCACCGGCGGATGACCTTCGCCCCTGAACCTTGCCGGCGCTCATCGGACACTGTGGAGTCAGCCGTCACCTGACTATGAGCTGCGAGGTGGGCAACTTTGGCTTTGACAATGTCGGCGACGACCGGGCACCACCGGTTGGCCGAACACGAAGTGGTTCTGCTGCTGCAAACCGACCCACACCACGGGTTGTCGGATGCGGAGGCCGCAGAGCGATTGGAAACCTTCGGGCCGAACAGACTGCCGTCGGCAGCTGGGCCGGGATTGTGGCTGCGCATTGTGCGGCAGTTCCATCACCCATTGATCTATGTATTGCTGGTCGCCGGGTTCATCACCGCTGGCCTGCGCGAGTTCATCGACGCCACAGTGATATTCGGCGTTGTCGTGGTCAACGCCATCGTGGGATTCATCCAGGAGTCGAAGGCAGAGGGCGCGCTGGACAGCCTACGGGCGATGGTGCACACCGATGCCAAGGTCGTCCGGGCGGGCCGCGAGTACACCGTGGCGTCTGAATGCCTGGTCCCCGGGGATCTGGTGCTGTTGGACACCGGCGACAAGGTGCCCGCCGATCTTCGGATGCTCAGAGCGACCGAGCTGAAGATCAACGAATCAGCGCTGACCGGTGAGTCCGCACCCGTCCACAAAGACGAGCTCGTCCTGCCGGGCCCCGCGCCGGTGGCCGACCGCAGCAACATGGCGTATTCCGGCACACTGGTGACCGCCGGCAGCGGGGCGGGCGTCGTCGTCACGACGGGAGCGGAGACCGAGGTCGGCCAGATCCACCGGCTGGTCGGTGCCGCCGACGATCTCACGACGCCGTTGACGGCGGACCTGGCCCGATTCAGCGCGATGCTGACCATCGGGATCTTGGGGCTGGCGACGCTGACCTTCGGCATCGGTCTGCTGCGCCACCAAGACGCGGCCGACACCTTCACTGCGGCGATCGCCCTTGCGGTCGGAGCGATTCCGGAGGGATTGCCGGCAGCGGTGACGATCACGCTGGCCATTGGCGTCGCTCGGATGGCTAAGCGCCGCGCAGTCATCCGACGCCTTCCGGCCGTCGAAACCCTGGGAAGTACCACCGTCATCTGCACCGACAAAACCGGGACCTTGACCACCAACCAGATGACGGTGCAGAGAATCTGGACGCCCGCCGGTCGCGTCGAAGCGAACGCGCCTGACGCGCTCCACACCGCCATGACTGCCGACGAGGCGCTGCGCTGGTCGTTGCTGGCGGGAGCCTGCTGCAACGACGCGGTGCTGATTGCCGACGGCGCCCAGTGGGAGGTGGTCGGTGACCCGACCGAGGGAGCGATGTTGGCGGTGGCGGTCGCCGCCGGTCTGGACAGCGACGAACTCGCCGCACTGCCGCGGGTCGACGTCATCCCGTTCAGCTCTGAGCGCCAGTACATGGCCACCCTCCACCGCGCTGGTTCCGGTGACCACGTCGTGCTCGTCAAGGGAGCGGTCGAGCGCGTCCTGCACCTGTGCAACACGCAGATGGGTGCGCGGGGAGTTGTCGAGCCGGTGCAGCGCGCCGACGTCATGCGGGCCGCCGAGTCGTTGAGTTCGGGTGGCTTGCGGGTGCTCGCCACCGCCGTCCGTACCAGCAGCACCAGCGATTTGGCAGAGGACGAGTTGCCGGGCTCGTTGACCTTCACCGGATTGCAAGCAATGTCGGATCCCCCACGGGCCGCTGCTGCCAGCGCAGTGGCCGCCTGCCACACGGCGGGGATCGCGGTCAAGATGATCACCGGAGATCACGCAGGCACGGCCGCCTCAATCGCCGCCCAGGTCGGCATGTTTCCCGATGGCGAAGCCCACCCCGGTGCTGTGCTCACCGGTGCCGATCTGGCCGAGTTGGACTCCGCGGACTTCCAGGACGCGGTCGATGTGGCCACCGTATTCGCCAGGGTCTCACCCGAGCAGAAGCTGCGGTTGGTCGAAGCCCTGCAAGCCCGGGGACACGTGGTGGCGATGACCGGCGACGGCGTCAACGATGCACCGGCATTGCGCCAGGCCAACATTGGTGTTGCGATGGGCCTCGGCGGCACCGAAGTCGCCAAGGATGCCGCCGACATGGTGCTGACCGACGACGATTTCGCCACGATCGAGGCTGCCATCGAGGAAGGCCGGGGTGTATTCGACAACCTCATAAAGTTCATCACCTGGACGCTGCCCACCAACATCGGGGAAGGTCTGGTGATCCTGGCCGCGATCGCGTTCGGCGTGGCACTGCCGATCTTGCCAACCCAGATTCTGTGGATCAACATGACCACCGCAGTGACGCTCGGCCTGATGCTCGCCTTCGAAGCCAAAGAAACGGGCATCATGGCGCGTCCACCGCGCGGCCCCCGGCAGCCGCTGCTGACGCGCGGCCTGGTAACCCGGATCCTGCTGGTGTCCACGATGATGGTGGCCAGCACGTGGTGGCTTTTCCAATGGGAGCTTTCGCGGGGCGCGAGCCTGACCGAGGCCCGGACGGTGGCACTGAACCTGTTCGTTGTGATCGAGGTGGCGTACCTGTTCAGTTGCCGATCCATGTCCCGCTCTGCCTGGCGGATCGGCTTTTTGAGCAACCGATGGGTCTTGCTCGGAGTGGCTGCACAAGCTCTTGGTCAGCTTCTCATCACTTATCTGCCCGCTCTGAACACCGCCTTTGGCACTGCCCCCATCGATGGGGCCTCCTGGCTGCGGATTTTGGCTGTCGCCCTTGCCGTTAGCGCCGTCGTCGCCATCGACAAGCGGTTGCGCCGGTCGCGTCATTCCAACGGCCAGACGTCGAACAGTAGTCTCGTCGTCAGTGCCGACACCGAGAGGGCAGAACGCAACCCGTGACCCGAACCGATGACGACAGCTGGGACATCACCGAGGGGGTCGGCGCGACCGCGTTGAGCGTGGCGCGGGCCCGTGCCGCCGAGACCGAGACGGGCTGCCCGCTCTACACCGATCCGTACGCGCAGTACTTCATCGACGCGGCCACCGCGGCGGGCTGGCGCTCACCGTTCCTGGACGACGAGCCCCGGCGCGCGCAGGCCATGGCCGCCTACATCGCCTCCCGGACCAAGTTCTTCGACGACTTCGTCACCACCGCCGGCGCCAATGGCCTGGATCAGGCCGTCATCCTCGCCGCCGGCCTAGACACCCGGGCCTGGCGACTGCCGTGGATCAGCGGCACGACGGTCTACGAGATCGACCAGCCGAAGGTGCTCGAGTTCAAGGAGCGGGTGCTCGCCGCGCACGGAGCGCTGCCCGCCACCGGGTATGCCGCAGTTGCGGTCGACCTGCGGCGAGACTGGCCGACGGCATTGCGCGAGAACGGTTTCGATCCGTCGACCCCGACCGCATGGTCAGCCGAAGGGCTGCTGCCGTACCTGCCGGCGGCCGCTCAGGACATGCTCTTCGAACGCATCGACGAGCTCAGCCCACCGGGCAGCCGGCTGGCGGTGGAGGCGTTCGGTCCGGTGTTCTACTCCCCCGAGCTGCTGGCACGCCGGCAGGAGCGCATGGCGCAGGCCCGCCGCGATGCCGTCGAGGCCGGCCGGCCACCGACTCCCGACGTCACCGGCCTGTGGTATCTCGAGCCGCGCACCGACGTCGCCGAGTGGCTGACCGAGCACGGGTGGGTGGTCAGCGCCGCCTCGGCGGCCGACCTGATGGCGCGCTACCACCGGCCGGCGCCTGACGACTTAGAAGACGCCGTGCCGGACACCGTCCTACTGGACGCCAAGAAGGCGTAGGTCCCGGAGGCACTCTCCAGACGCCGTTCTTCTGGACGCCCGCGATGCGTAAGTCTAGACTTACCGTTCGTGGCCACTTACCAAGCCGAGGACGCCTGGTCCGCGCTGGCCGACCGCACCCGCCGCTCCATCCTGGAGCGGCTGGCGCACGGACCGTTGGCCGTCGGCGACCTCGCACGCGACCTCCCGGTCAGCCGGCCCGCGGTCTCCCAGCATCTCAAGGTCCTCAAAGCTGCCGGCCTGGTGCACGATCGGGCCGTCGGGACCCGTCGGCTCTACCAGGTGGATCCGGCAGGTATCGAGGCCCTCCGACGTGACCTGGACAGGTTCTGGCACGACACCCTGGCCGCCTTCAAGGCGGCGGCCGATACACCCGAGGAGGACTCGTGAGCGACGCCCAGGCAACATCCATCCGGCGCAGCGTCGTCGTCAGCACATCGGCGCAGCGTGCGTTCACCCTGTTCACGGAGCGTTTCGGTGACTTCAAGCCGCGCGACCACAACCTGCTCGCTGTGCCGATCGCCGAGACCGTCTTCGAGCCGCGCGTCGGCGGCAACATCGTCGATCGGGGGGTCGACGGCAGCGAGTGCCGCTGGGCCCGGATCCTCGCCTACGAGCCGCCCACCCGCGTGCTGTTCAGCTGGGACATCGGCGCCAACTGGCAGGTCGACCCCGACGTGAGCAGGTCCAGCGAGGTGGAAGTGCGCTTCATCGCCGAGGCCCCCGAGCGCACCCGCGTCGAACTCGAGCACCGCCATCTCGACCGGCACGGGCCGGGATGGGAACGAGTGGCCGACGGGGTCGACGCCGAGGCCGGCTGGCCACTGTATCTCCAGCGCTACGCGGAACTGGCGGGCTGATCCGCGACGTCAGTCCTCGTCGGCGATCTGGAATTCGACCATGGCCGTGACAGTTTCGATGGCGTCGGTGAGGACGTCGACCCGCTCGGCCAGGGTGGGTGCGGCCAGCAGCGCGTAGCGGTCGGCCTGACCCATCGGGACCCGCGAGGCGAGCGCGTAGATATGCCGCGCCGGGTCGTCGGCGATCTCCGGCTCGACCGCCAGCGCGTCGGGCCGCAGCTGGGTTCCACGGGAATTCACGATCAGCTCCAGCAGCGCCAGAATGCCGTCGATCACCTCGCCGATCCGTTCGTCGGTGACGGGCGGCCCGGGGTCATCGGGCCATGGCTCGATCACCGCCCGCGGGTACGGATCGTCGGGCAACCATTCGTTGATCCGGATGCGTTCGCCGACAAGCGCATTGAGCTGGTGTAGCCCCATTCCGAGGTCAACGTGTTCGGCGATGTGCGCCAGCGCCCCGACGTCGCCGCGGGAGTCTCCGCCGCCGACCTCCCGGCCGCGGGTGATCAGCACCACCCCGAACGCGGGGTCAGGCAGGGCCAGACAATCCTCGACCAGTTGGGCGTAGCGCGGTTCGAAGATCCGCAGCGGCAGTACCTCGCCGGGCAGCAATGCTGATTCCAGCGGGAACATCGGCTGCGCGGTCATCAGCGAATTCCTTGTCCCATCACCACATCCCGCACCGGGGCGCTCGGGTCGACGAAGCCGCACAGCGCCCCGGCCACCCCGGCCCACAGCACCGGGTTGGTGGCGACGATCTGATTGCCGGCGTCGCCGATGGCCTTGATCACCTCGCGGCGGCCGACGGTGTCCATGGCCAGGTACTCGCGGCAGGTGGTCTTGGTCAGGTCGGCGGGCGCCAACGGTTTGCCCGCCTCGCCCGGCGTCGCCACCGGGGTGCCGGTGATCGCCTTGGCACATCCGCCGCCGGCCACGACGACCACACTGACCAGCAATGCCAGTGCGACTCGTCTCAGCGTCATCGCTGTCATCGCGGCCTCCTCAGATCTCCAGCTCGCCGACCAGTGCGTCGACCACCGCGCGCAGGTCGCCGCCGCTGGCCTCGGCCACCTGATGCTGACGCTGATACGAGGCGCCGCGACGCGGGATGTCGGCGACGGCGGCCAGTTCGTCAGCACAGTGTAGGGACTCGGCGACCGGCTGCAGGCGCGTCAGCAGATCCTCGAGGTCCTCGGTCACCAGCCGCTCGTTGCTGTCGGCGTCAAGGATGATGATGGCGTCCAGTCCGTAGCGCGCCGCCCGCCACTTGTTCTCTTGCACGTGCCACGGCGGCATCACCGGCAACTGCTCACCGGCATCCAGGCGCCGGTCCAGGTCGACGATCAGGCAATGCGTCAACGCCACCAGGGCCGAAAGCTCACGCAGGTTGGAGACCCCGTCGAAGATGCGCACCTCGACGGTGCCCAGATGCGGCGACGGCCGGATGTCCCAGCGGATTTCGTTGACGTGGTCGATGATGCCGGTGGTCTTCTGGTCGTGCACGAACCGCTCGAACTGCCGCCAGGTCTCGAACTGGAACGGCAGGCCGGCGGTGGGCAACTGCTGGAACATCATCGCCCGGTTGCTGGCGTAGCCGGTGTCGTCACCGGCCCAGAACGGCGAGGATGCCGACAGCGCCAGCAGGTGCGGGTACTGGTTGAGCAACGAGGAGATGATCGGCATCACCTTGTGCGCGGACGAGACGCCGACATGTACGTGCACGCCCCAAATCAGCATCTGACGCCCCCACCACTGGGTGCGCTTGATCAGCTCGGCATAGCGCGGTGCGTCGGTCAGCTTCTGGGTCGACCACGACGCGAACGGGTGGGTGCCCGCACAGAACAGCTCCATGCCGCGGTCGTGGACGATGCCGCGGACGTCGCGCAGGGTCGACTGCAGGTCGGTCATCGCCTCATCGACGGTGTCGCAGACACCGGTGACGATCTCGACGGTGTTGCGCAGCAGTTCCTTGTGTACGTGCGGGTTCTCGCCGAGTTCGGCGATCACCGCGGCGCCCTCGTTGCTCAAGTCCCGCGACTGGGCGTCGATGAGGGCGAACTCCCATTCGACGCCGAGCGTCGGCCGGGGTGAGCTGGCGAAGTCTATGCGTCCGGCGGAGGGTCTACCCGGGGCTGGGTTAACCGGTGCCGATGACACCGCACGCCACCCGCTTACCGGCGTCGCCGGTGGCCATCGTGGTTTCGTCCGGGCCGGGCGCGCCACCGTTGATCTGCTGGTAACGCTCCGGCGGGATGTTGGCGAAGTTGTCGGCGTCCGCGTGGATCATGATCGTCGTACCGGCGCCGCCGAGCAGATCCTGCTTGGTGAACGCATCGGTGGTGGTGACGAGCATGGCCGTGCCGTCCTCGCGGACCTGCAGCGAGACCAGGTCGCCGCTGGCCGGGTGGCCGGTGTGCCCAGCCGCCTGGAAGTGCCCACCGGCGGACAGGAAGTCGCCGGGTGCGCCGCCGGTCGGGGCCACCGAGTTGGCCTCGCACTTACCGACCGAGTGGATGTGCAGTCCGTGGAAACCGGGCGTCAGTTTGCCGGGGCCAGTGGTCTGCACGGTGATCTTGGCGAAACCGCCGGTGAAGTCGAAGGTGGCGGCGGCGACCTCGGTGCCGTCCGGAGCCTTCAACTGCGCCGTCAGCGTGTCGGCCGGACCGGCAGCCTGTCCCTGGGCGGTGCCGTGGGGCTCTTCGCCCGGGGCCGACTCCGACGGTGCCGGCGACCCGGTCCAGATCGGGGGCTGGGTACCCGGTTGAGTCGCGATGGGCTCATTGGGGCTACAGGCGGCCAGCACAGCGACGGGAGCGACGAACACGACGGCGGCGGCGGTTTTGATGAGCCTGCGGGCGGGTTTGACCATGTGCCGAAGCCTAACCCGTCACCAGAACGATCACGCCCGGTGGCTGCTCGGCGATTTCCGGAATTCGCGGGGCGGCGGGCGCGTCGAGCACCTTGGCGACCGCCTCGGCAGCGGCCTGCTCTCCTTCGGCGCTGCCGAAGTACACCGTCGTCGCCGGAATGCCGGCGACGTCCAGATTGCCGGTCTCGGTGACGTTCCAGCCCGCCTCGCGCAGTCGGTCACCTGTGCGACCCGCCGCACCCTCGTCGCCGCCGACGTTGAACACCCGAACGTCGGCCTTGGGCGCCGGTGCGACCGACGTCTTGGTGGTCGTGGTGGTGACGGTCTGGGCCGCCGACGAGTCGTCGCTGCTGTCGTTGCCGGAGCCCATGGCCTGGAATCCGACCAGAAGGAAGATGACGCCCAGGAAGATCAGCACCATCACCATCGCCCGCAAGGGCAGCCCGGAGGAGTCAGGGACGCGGTCGTTCATCGGGCCTACTGTAGCCGCGGCTAATCGCTCTTCACGCAAACGCTCCTCGGCGGGGCCGCCTACCGAGAGAAAAAATCAGGTGACCTCGAAGCCGAGCCGGCGCGCCGCACGCGCCTTCTGCCGGCTGGCCCTCAGCCGACGCAGACGCTTGACCAGCATGGGGTCGGCAGCCAGCGCCTCGGGACGGTCCACCAGCGCGTTGAGCACCTGGTAGTAGCGGGTCGCCGACATCGAGAAGAGCTCCTTGATGGCCTCTTCCTTGGCTCCGGCGTACTTCCACCACTGCCGCTCGAACGCCAGGATGTCGAACTCGCGGCGGGTCAACCCAGCGGGCAGGTCAGCGTCGTCATTGGACCGCTCGGCCCGTGCCATGGCGCCGTCCATTTCGATCTGTGGGCCCTTTCGCAGAACTGCAGCTGACATGCCTGATACTCGGCGCTCATTCAATCACGTCGCGACCGGTTGGGACGGCAGCCGAGCCCGCGCGTCGGCTGACTTAAGCTTGCCGATCATGGCAGTCAGACCAATCGTGATTCTGGGTGATCCCGTCCTGCACAAGCCGACGAGCCCCGTGCCCGTCGGGGCCGACGGTTCACTGCCCGCCGATCTGGCCGATCTGATCACCGACATGTACGACACCATGGACGCGGCCAACGGAGTAGGGCTGGCCGCCAACCAGATCGGTGTCGGGCTGCGGGTGTTCGTCTACGACTGCGCCGACGAGCGCGGGAAGACGACACGGCACCGCGGCGTCGTCGTCAATCCCGTTCTGGAGACCTCCGAGATTCCCGAGACGATGCCCGACCCGGACAACGACGACGAAGGGTGCCTGTCGGTGCCCGGCGAATCGTTCCCGTGCGGGCGGGCCAGCTGGGCGCGGGTGACCGGACTGGACGCCGACGGCAACCCGGTGACCCTCGAGGGACACGACCTGTTCGCCCGGATGCTGCAGCACGAGACCGGTCACCTCGACGGCTTTCTGTACGTCGACAAGTTGATCGGGCGGCACGCGCGGGCGGCGAAGAAGACCGTGAAGAAGAACGGCTGGGGGGTGCCCGGCCTGTCGTGGATGCCCGGTGAGGTGCCCGACCCGTTCGGCCACTGAGCCGATGGTGCGCATTCCGCCGGTCGGCGCACGAGTCAGCCTCCGCTATCGCCTGGCGGACGGCAGCTCTTCTGCGATGACCGACGTCATCGGCCACGTCGAGGCCGTCGCCCCGCTGATCGTGCTGCGGACCAAGTCCGGCGAACCGGTGTCGATCGATCCCGCCGACGTGGCAGCGGTGCGGGAGCTCAGCGATGTTCCGGTGCGCGCCTCCGAGATCCGCGGACTCGAGCACGCGGCGGCGCTGGCCTGGCCGGGTACCGAGCAGAGCTGGCGCGACGGCTGGCTGTTGCGCGCCGCAGGCGGCTACACGAGCAGAGCAAATTCCGCTGTGCCGCTTGACTTCTCCGCCACCCTGGAAACGCTCCCAGCCATCGTCGAGTGGTACACCGAACGCGGCCTGGCGCCGTGGCTGGCGCTGCCAGAGCGGTTGGTACCCGTGCGCACCGAAGGGGTCAAGCACACCCGCGTGATGGTGATCGACCTGCCCGCGGCCGAACCCGGGCCCGCCGTGGCGCTGCGCGAGGGCCCGGACTCCTCGTGGCTGGCGACCTATCAGCGCGACGTGCCGGTGCCGGTGCTGACCGCCGTCGTCGACGGTGTGGTGGTGTTCGCCTCGGCCGGGTACGCCGCGGTGGGCCGCGGCGCGGTGACCAGCGCGCCGGACGGCACCCGCTGGCTGGGGATCTCAGCGGTGCGCGTCGACGCCGTGCAACGTCGACGCGGGCACGCCCGCGCGGTGTGCCGCACGCTGCTGGCGTGGGGCGCACAACAGGCGGCGACCCAGGCCTACGTGCAGGTGCTGGCGGACAACGCCGGAGCGATCGCGCTCTACCACTCGATGGGGTTCCGGCTGCACCACCACCATCGCTACGTCGATGCGGTGTCGTTGACCGCACGTACGCTGTAGCCCATGTCTGACGGTCTGCGCGTAGCCACCTGGAACGTGAATTCGATTCGCGCCCGGGTCGACCGGGTCGTCGACTGGCTGGGGCGCGGTGACGTCGACGTGCTGGCCATGCAGGAGACCAAGTGCTCCGACGACCAGTTCCCCACCATGCCGTTCCTGGAGGCCGGCTACGAAGTGGTGCACTGCGGGCTCAACCAGTGGAACGGTGTGGCGATCGCGTCCCGGGTGGGCCTCGACGACGTCGAGGTCGGCTTCCAGGGGCAGCCGTCGTGGAGCAAGGACGGCGTCGACGCGAAGGCCGAGGCCCGCGCGCTGGCCGCCACCTGCGCCGGTGTGCGGGTGTGGAGCCTGTATGTGCCCAACGGCCGAACCTTGGCCGACCCGCACTATCAGTACAAGCTGGAATGGCTTGCCGCGCTGGAGAAAACGGCGCATTCATGGTTACACAGCAACCCGGGGGCGCCGATCGCGCTGGTCGGCGACTGGAACATCGCGCCCACCGACGAGGACGTCTGGGGCATCGCGGCGTTCGACGGCGCCACCCACGTCTCGGAACCCGAACGTGCGGCGTTCAGCTCGATCGTGGAGGCGGGTTTCGCCGACGTGGTCCGTCCCTTCGCTCCCGGGCCCGGGGTGTACACCTACTGGGACTACACCCAGCTGGCGTTCCAGAAGCGCCGCGGCATGCGGATCGACTTCATCCTGGGCTCACCGGCTTTGGCGGCGCGGGTGACCCACGCCGAGATCGTCAAGGACGAACGGCGCCCCGGCAAGAAGGGTGACCCGGCACCCAGCGACCACGCGCCGGTGCTGGTGGAATTGAGCCGGTGACGATCAGCGGCTCGGCTCGCTGACCTTCACCAGCATCTTGCCGATATTGGCCCCGGTGAACAGGCCGTTGAGCGCGTCGACACAGGATTCCAGACCGTCGAAGACGGTCTCGCGGTGCACCAGCTTGCCTTCGGCCTCCCAGCGGCGCAGGTCGGCGAACGCCTCGTCGAAGCGACCCCACATGTCGAGGGCGTTGAAGCCTTGCATCGTGGCGGTTTTCGCCAACAGGTTGACATAGTTGGCCGGCCCCGGGTGCTCACCGGTGAGGTAGCTGGAGATCACACCGCACAGCACCACCCTCGCCTTCATGGCGAGCCTGCCGAGCACGGCGTCGAGGATCGGGCCGCCGACATTGTCGAAGTAGACGTCGACGCCCTTGGGGCACTGCTTCTTCAGGGCCGCACGGACGTCTTCGTTCTTGTAGTCGATGCAGGCGTCGAACCCGAAGTCCTCGACGACGGCGCGGCATTTCTCCGGCCCGCCGGCGATGCCGACGACCCGTGCTCCGGCGATCCTCGCGATCTGCCCGGCCACCGACCCGGTGGCTCCGGCGGCCGCCGACACCACCACCGTCTGGCCCGCCTCGGGCCGGCCGATGTCGGTCATCCCGAAATAGGCGGTGGCACCGGTGGGTCCGTAGACGCTCATGATGGCCAGCTGATCGGTCTCGCCTGGAATGGGTGTGCTGAAGATATCGTCGCGGATGACGGCGTAGTCCTGAAAGCCGGTCAGCGTGGTGATGACATCACCGACCCGGAACGCCGGGCACCGCGACTCGACCACCTCACCGATCCCGGCCGCGCGGATCACCTCGCCCAATTGCACCGGCGGCAGATAACTGGGCTGATCGTCGAGCCAGGTCCGCGCGGCGGCGTCCAGCCCGACGTAGGTGGTGCGCAGCAGTGCCTCACCCTCGGCGATGCCGGGGGCAGGAGTGGTGATCAGCTCGGTGTCACCGGGTTGGACCAGTCCGGCCGGCCGGCGGCGCAGCAGGATCTGGCGGTTCGTCAGGGTGGGCACGGTCAGTGAAACTACCCAAGGCACCAGTGGTTCGGGGCCTGTTCCGGGGGCGCGATCGACCCATCCACCGCTCGCCGCCCCGGTTGCGCTCAGGTGAACACTGGGCAACTCAGGTGGCCCGCGGCGGTCGGTGGAGGGAAAATTCTTCTGGTGCGATCCTTTGTGTCGGTTTATGTCGATTGGGCAGCCACCGTAAACCAGGTGCGCCGCGCAGCGGTCGAATTGCCCATGCCGGCCGGGGTGCTCGGCGTCGAGGTCGTTGCCGCTGGTGACACCCTGGGTTGCCGCATCGCGGTGGACCTCACCGGTGACTTCGACGAACAGCGGGACGGCCCGCGGATCGCCCGCGCGTACGCGACGCAGCTGTCCGAGGCGCTCGGCGTCCCGGCGTTCTCGCTGCACGACCTGATCCTCGTCGGCCGTTCGGATTGGTGAGCCGTGACCGTCTCCTGACGGTCACGGGCTGTTCGTCCGAGCGTGCTGCGCTTGGGGACGTGAGTTCGGACCTCGACGTCATCCTGATCCCCAAGAGCACCGCGCATCAGACGTTGGCGTGCCTGGAGGCGCTCATCGAGCTCCACCGTCGCCAACCGGCCGCGGCGGGGACGTCCGGGGTGATCGCGGAGCTGATCGAGTTCCGCGAGGCGGTGTCGCTGGGCATGCGATCGTCGCGCGATCGCACCGCCCGGGTGGCGGCGGCGACCCTGGCCAGAATCTCCGATCGGCTGACCGCCTGCGCCAAGGCCGAACTCGGCCCGGAAGAGCTTCAGGCGGCGATGTGGCGGATCGCCGGGCGGCTGCACCGATGGGTCGCCGAGGGTACCGCCGCCCCGCCGCTCACTCGGACGTCGTCGCCGCGGGCGCCGCAGCCGCGCTGACCGACTCGGTGCCGTAGCGGCCGGGATTGAACAGCGAGGCGATCCCGCCGATCACCATCATCACCGCCGCCGCACCAAACACCACCACCAGCCCGGAGTGGAACGGCTCGGTGATCAGGTGGGGGAAGAACGTCTTTCCGGTCAGGACATCGGCGTTCACGCCCGGCTGGTGCAGCGCGTCGTACGGGGCCAACAGCTCACCGATGGGGTTGTAACCCAGGAACGCCGCGAACAGGCTGCCCACCGGTGGCAGGTTGGCCACGTCGTGGGCGACCGAGGCCGAGACCCCCTGCTCCTGCAGGCCGCGGCTCATCGCGTCGGGCAGCGTGCCCGCCAGGCCGACGATCATCAGCGAGAAGAAGATTCCGATCGACAGCGACGAGCCGGCGTTGAAGAACGTGGCGCGCACACCTGAGGCGGCGCCGCGCTGGGAGGCCGGGACGCTGGACATGATGGCCGCGGTGTTGGGTGCGGTGAAGATGCCGCCGCCGAGGCCGTTGAGGAAAACCAGCACCGCGAAAACCCAGTAGTTGAAGTTGACCGGGATCAGCAGCAGCGCCACGAATGTCACGGCCATCAATGCCATGCCACCGACGGTGAACGGCCTGGCCCCGAACCGGTCGGCGAACGAGCCGGCGATCGGGGCGGCGGCCAGGAAGCCGAAGGTTGCGGGCAGCAGGTAGATGCCCGCCCACAGCGGCGTGGACTCGAAGCTGTAGCCGTGCAACGGAAGCCAGATGCCCTGTAGCCAGATGATCAGCATGAACTGCAATCCGCCACGTCCCACCGAGGACATCAGGCCGGCGAGATTACCCATGCCGAAGGCGGCCGACCGGAACAGCCGGACGTCGACCATGGGCTGTGCCACCCGCAATTCGATGAGGCAGAACGCCACCAGCAGCAGCAGCCCGGCGACGATCGAGCCCAGCACCAGCGGACTGGTCCAGCCGGTCGTCGAGTCGCCATAGGGCTGGATGCCGTAGGTGATGCCGATCAGCAGGACGGTCAGCCCGACGCCGAAGGTGACGGTGCCCGCCCAGTCGACGCGGCCGGGGCTGCGTGTGCCCAGCTCCTTGAGCGAGCGCATGCTCCAGATGGTGCCGATGACGCCGATCGGCACACCCACCCAGAAGATGGCCTGCCAGTGGATCTCGGAGAGCACCCCGCCGATCAGCAGTCCCAGGAACGAACCCGCAACGGCGGCAACCATGTTCACACCCAGCGCCATTCCCCGCTGGTTGGCCGGGAAGGCGTCGGTGAGAATGGCCGACGACGACGACATCAGCATGGCGCCACCGACGCCCTGGACCACCCGCCAGGCGATCAGCCAGATGGCTCCGCCGTCGAGGTGGAAGGGGTCGAACGACAGCGCGACGGCGGCCAGGGTGAATACGACGAACCCGATGTTGTAGATCTTCACCCGCCCGTACATGTCGCCGAGGCGGCCGAACGGCACGACCAGGACTGCGGTCACCACCAGGTAGCCCATCAGCATCCACAGCAGGTAGCTGACATTGCCGGGCGCCAGCGGGTTCAGGCCGATGCCGCGGAAGATCGCGGGCAGCGAAATCAGCACGATCGAGGCGTTGATCGAGGCCAGCAGGATGCCCAGCGTGGTGTTGGACAGCACGATCCACTTGTAGTGCGGGTGGTCGTGGTCCATCCGGCGGCGCCGCCGGTCGGTTTCGGCCAGGTCGGCGTCGAGCTCGGCAGTCACGGGTCAATCTCGTTTCGTAAGCAATCGTCCACGGTGCAAGTCATCGGGTCGCCTCGCGGCGCAATACACATATGTTAGCTATACAAATCACCTTGAACCAATCGGCGATCCCACTCGGCTGATAGCGTCGACCGGGCAACCAACCACACGGGAGTGCACACCCAGTGCGCTGAGAGGACGGCTAGGGCCGTCGACCGTAGAACCTGTCCGGGTAACGCCGGCGTAGGGAGTGAGAATGACCGATCTTTTCGTCGACCCCACCGTCACCACAGGCCCGATCGCGGGTAGCACGAAGGTCTACCGCGAGCTGGACGGCGCCGCCCGGGTGCCGCTGCGCCGGGTCGGCTTGTCCGACGGCGGGCACGTGGACCTCTACGACACCTCCGGGCCGTACACCGACCCGCAGGCGGTGATCGACCTGCACGCCGGGTTACCGGCCCGCGCGGGTGTGGTCCGCGACCGCGGCACCCAGCTCCAGCGCGCCCGCGCCGGGGAGATCACCGCCGAGATGGCGTTCATCGCCGCTCGCGAAGGGCTGCCTGCCGAGCTGGTCCGAGACGAGGTGGCCCGCGGCCGTGCGGTCATCCCGGCCAACCACAACCATCCGGAGAGCGAACCGATGATCATCGGCAAGGCCTTCGCGGTGAAAGTCAATGCCAATATCGGCAATTCGGCGGTCAGCTCCTCGATCGCCGAGGAGGTCGACAAGATGGTGTGGGCCATCCGCTGGGGTGCCGACACCATCATGGACCTGTCCACCGGGGCCGACATCCACGCAACCCGGGAGTGGATCCTGCGCAACTCCCCCGTGCCGGTGGGCACCGTGCCGATGTATCAGGCGCTGGAAAAGGTCAAGGGCGACCCGACCCAGTTGAGTTGGGAGATCTACCGCGACACCGTGATCGAGCAGTGCGAACAGGGCGTCGACTACATGACCGTGCACGCCGGGGTGCTACTGCGCCATATCCCGCTGACCGTCAAGCGGGTCACCGGCATCGTCAGCCGTGGCGGGTCCATCATGGCCGCGTGGTGCCTGGCACATCACCGAGAGTCATTTCTGTACACCAACTTCGATGAGTTGTGCACCATCCTGGCACGCTACGACGTGACGTTCTCCCTCGGCGACGGGCTACGCCCGGGTTCGATCGCCGACGCCAATGACGAGGCGCAGTTCGCCGAATTGGCCACCCTTGGCGAGCTGACCACGATCGCGAAATCCCATGGTGTGCAGGTGATGATCGAGGGGCCCGGCCACGTGCCGATGCACAAGATCGTCGAGAACGTCCGCCTGGAGGAAGAGCTCTGCGAGGAGGCGCCGTTCTACACCCTGGGCCCGCTGACCACCGACATCGCACCCGGATACGACCACATCACCTCGGCGATCGGCGCGGCGATCATCGCCCAGGCCGGCACCGCGATGCTGTGCTACGTCACCCCCAAGGAACACCTCGGCCTGCCCAACCGCAAGGACGTCAAGGACGGCGTGATCGCCTACAAGATCGCCGCGCACGCCGCGGACCTGGCCAAGGGCCACCCCCGGGCGCAGGAACGCGACAACGCGCTGTCGCAGGCCCGATTCGAGTTCCGCTGGAACGACCAGTTCGCCCTGTCGCTGGACCCGGACACCGCGCGGGAATTCCACGACGAGACGCTGCCGGCCGAGCCGGCCAAGACCGCACACTTCTGCTCGATGTGCGGACCGAAGTTCTGCTCCATGCGTATCACGGCCGATATTCGGGACGCGATGGCCGCCAAATCAGAGGAGTTCGCCGCACACGGCAACCGCGTGTACCTCCCTCTGGAAAACTCACACCCGTGAACTTTCTCCCGTTGACCCCGCCGGGCCAGACGCCGCTGCGGGTGCTGACCATCGCCGGTTCCGATTCCGGTGGCGGCGCGGGTATCCAGGCGGACATGCGGACCTTCGCCATGCTCGGCATGCATCCACTGGTTGCCGTCACCGCCGTCACGGTGCAGAACTCGTTGGGCGTCAAGGGCTTTCATGAGATCCCAACCGATGTGATCGCAGGCCAGATCGAGGCAGTGGTCAGTGACATCGGCGTGCAGGCCGCCAAGACCGGCATGCTGGCCTCCTCGCAGATCATCGAGACGGTCGCGGGGACCTGGCGCGACCTCGGGCTGACGGGCAATACCCCGTTCGTCGTCGACCCGGTGTGCGCCTCCATGCACGGCGATCCGCTGCTGCATCCCTCCGCGCTGGACACCCTGCGCACCGAGTTGTTCCCGCTGGCCAGCCTGGTGACGCCCAACCTCGACGAGGTGCGGCTGCTCGTTGGGATCGACGTGGTCGACGAGCAGACCCAGCGCGACGCCGCCAAGGCCCTGCATGCGCTGGGGCCCCAGTGGGCCCTGGTCAAGGGCGGCCACCTGCGCGGCTCGACACACAGCCCCGACCTGCTCTACGACGGCACCGACTTCCACGAGTACGACGGACCCCGCATCGACACCGGCCACGACCACGGTGCGGGTGACACACTCGGTGCCGCCACCGCATGCGCTCTGGCGCACGGTTATTCGATGCCCGATGCCGTCGCCTTCGGCAAGACGTGGGTGACCGAATGCCTGCGCGCGGCCTACCCGCTCGGCGCCGGGCACGGCCCGGTTTCGGCACTATGGCGACTGCAGGCATCCAGCGAGAAGCCGCAGGCGGATCGCGCATGAGCCCGGGCCTCGACGAGATCGCCGGCATCGCCCACGAGCCGGCCGGCAGCCCGAGCGGAATCGTGGTCCTGACGCACGGCGCGGGCGGCAACCGGGACTCCCCGCTGCTGATCCGCCTCTGCGAGGAGTGGGCCGGGCGCGGGTGGCTGGCGATCCGCTACAACCTGCCCTATCGGCGGCGGCGTCCCAAGGGACCGCCGTCGGGCTCGGCAGGCGGAGACCGCGACGGCATCGTCGAGGCGTTGACCCTGGCCCACACGCTCGCGGATGGGCCGGTCATCGCCGGCGGGCACTCCTACGGCGGCCGGCAGACCTCGATGGTCGCCGCCGAGCGGCCCGACCTGATCGACGGGCTGAGCCTGTTCTCCTATCCTCTGCACCCGCCCGGCAAGCCCGACCGGCTGCGCACCGAGCACTTCGGCGCCATCTCGATGCCCACGGTGTTCACCCACGGCACGTCCGACCCGTTCGGCACGATCGACGAGCTGCGTCAGGCCGCCGCGTTGCTCGGCGGTCCGGTGGACATCGTGGAGGTCACCGGGGCCCGTCACGATCTGGTTTCGAAGACGCTCGACGTCCCCGCCCTGGCGGTCGACGCGGCGCTGTCGGCCCTGGGCTGAGCTGTTTTCATCGACTGTGCGCTGGCGGAGCCGAGCGTGCGGCCGGGGCGGAAATCGGCCGTATTTTTCGCCTGCGTCGCACACTCGGATCCCTGAACGCACTGTCGTTGGTCCCCGGGACTCGGGCCCAAAGGAGCGGATTACCAACCGGTAGGTGGCGGTATTCTGGGCCGATGCCATCGACGCAGCTCGACGCGATCATCGTCGGCGCCGGCTTCGCAGGAATCGGGGCTGGGATCCAGCTCAAGCGACTGGGATTCGACAACTTCGTCCTGCTCGAGCGGGAAGCCGACCTGGGCGGCACCTGGTACGTCAACCACTACCCGGGGCTGACCGTCGACGTCCCGACCACCACCTACTCGTACTTCTTCGAGCCCAATCCGAACTGGAACCGGCTGTTCTCCACCGGCGCCGAAATCAAGCAGTACGCCGACGACGTCGCCGACAAGTACGACATCCGCCGTCACATCCAGTTCGGTGCGGCGGTGGACAGCGCCCGCTGGGACGAAGAGGCGGCGCTGTGGCAGGTGACCCTGGCCGGCGGCGATCTACTGACCGCGCGCTATCTGATCACCGCCACCGGCTTCCTGTCCCAGCCGTTCACCCCGCAGATCGCGGGCATCCACAGCTTCGAGGGCAAGGTCGTCCACACCGCCGACTGGGATGACGCCTACGACCCCGCAGGCCGGCGGATCGGCATCATCGGTACCGGCGCCACCGCGGTGCAGTTGATCCCCGAACTGGCCAAGACTGCCGCCGACCTCACCGTCTACCAGCGCACGGCGATCTACGTCGTGCCCAAGATCGACATCAAGTTCTCTGCGCGGGCCAAACGACTGTTCGCCCGGGTACCGCTCACCCAGCGCGCGATCCGGGTGATCACCGACTCGGTCTATGAATTCATGGTCTACGTCGGGGTGTTGCGCCAGCGACACTTCCGGCGCGCCACCATCGCGGCCGCCGACCTGGCCAAGATGTGGCGGTTCGCCACCATCCGCGACAAGGAGCTGCGCGAAAAGCTCACCCCCGATTACGATTTCGGTTGCAAGCGGCCGACGTTCTCCAACAAGTACTACCGCACGTTCACCAAGCCCAACGTGCATCTGCAGACCACCGGCATCGACCACATCGAGTCCGACGGGATCGTGGCCAACGACGGCACCAAGGCCGTCCTCGACACGCTGGTGCTGGCAACCGGATACGACATCTGGGAGGCCAACTTCCCAGCCTTCGAGGTGATCGGCCGCGACGGCCGCAACCTCGGAAAGTGGTGGCGGGAGAGCCGGTTCCAGGCCTACCAGGGCGTTTCAGTGCCGCACTTCCCCAACTTCTTGAGCCTGGCGAGCCCGTATGCCTTCCTCGGGCTGAACTTCTTCAACTCGATGGAATACCAGATGCGGCACATGCACCGCTTGTTCGGCGAAGTGAGGCGCAGGGGCGCAACGACATTCGAGATCACCGAAGAAGCCAATGCCCGCTACCTGGACCGGATGACCGAACTACTCGGCGATTCGCTGTTCACCCAGGGCAACTGCGCGTCGGCGCGGTCGTACTATTTCAATCCCAGTGGTGAGGCGGCCCTGCTACGCCCGATGTCCACGCGCGCCGCGGTGCGCGAGGCGTCGTCGTATCCGGTCACGGATTACCACATCAATTGAAGCTGAGAGGACCTTGATGTCTGCAGAGCCTTTGATCAAGTTGACCGGTGCGCTCGTAGCCGTCACCGGGCTGTCGCACTTCGTGCGCCCGGAGCTCTTCGAGTCGGCCACCAAGTCGGCCTTCCCGGACAACACCCTGCAGCACACCTACATCGACGGTGGGATCGAGACCGCGATCGGACTGGGTCTGGTCGCACCGAAAACCCGCAAGCTCGCGCTGGCCGCACTGGTGGCATACGGCGCGTATCTGGGCGTCAACGTCGCCCGTCATCGCTGATCGGCGAAGGTCACAAATCCGACAAGTTTTACGAAGACGTCAGATATTTGGCTTACATTGATCGGGCACGGCGACGCGTTGGTCGTTGGCTTGTGAGGATGCCACGCAAATTGGGTCGGGGGACCGTGCCGGACCGGCCTGGGCGCGGGAAACCGCGCCCACGCCGGTCCGCGTTCATCTGCACGCCCTAGCATGCCGCGGGTGAGCCCCCTGCAGCGCCGACTCGGCGTCACCGACGCGGTGATCATCGGTCTGGGTTCGATGGTGGGTGCGGGCATCTTCGTCGCGCTAGCCCCCGCGGCGGCCGCGGCAGGCTCCTGGCTGCTGGTCGGCCTGGCGGTGGCCGGCGTGGTGGCCTACTGCAATGCGAATTCCTCGGCGCGCCTGGCGGCCCGCTATCCGCAGTCCGGCGGGACTTACGTCTACGGCCGGGAGCGACTCGGTGAGTTCTGGGGATACCTCGCCGGGTGGAGTTTCGTGGTCGGCAAGACGGCCTCCTGCGCGGCGATGGCGCTGACCGTGGGCTTCTATGTCTGGCCGGCATACGCCCACGCCGTGGCCGTCGCGGCGGTGGTGCTGCTGACCGCGGTCAACTACCGCGGTATCCAGAAATCGGCGCTGCTGACCCGTGTCATCGTCAGCGTGGTGCTAGCCGTGCTGTCCGCGGTGGTGGTGATCGTCGCGACCTCGGGCCACTTCGATACGGGCCGGCTGGAACTGACGGACGGCGGCGTGCGCGGAGTGCTGCAGGCTGCCGGGCTGCTGTTCTTCGCCTTCGCCGGCTATGCCCGCATCGCGACGCTCGGCGAGGAGGTACGCGACCCGGCCCGCACGATTCCGCGGGCCATCCCGATCGCCCTGATCATCACGCTGGTGATCTACGCAGTGGTGGCCGTCGGTGTCCTCGGTGTGCTTGGAGCATCTCGATTGGCAACCGCGACAGCACCATTGGCCGAAGCGGTCAGCGCGGCCGGTGCCGGCTGGCTGGAGCCGGTGGTGCGCGCGGGTGCGGCGGTCGCCGCGCTGGGCTCGCTGCTGTCGCTGATCCTCGGGGTGTCGCGAACCACGCTGGCGATGGCACGTGACCGGCACTTGCCTGCTGGACTGGCTGTGGTGCATCGGCGCTTCGGTGTCCCCCACCGGGCCGAGCTGGCGGTCGGTGGGGTCGTCGCCACATTGGCCGCGGTGGCTGATCTTCGTGGCGTGATTGGCTTTTCGTCGTTCGCCGTGCTGGTGTACTACGCGATCGCCAACGCCTCGGCGTGGACGCTGAGGCCTGCCCGGTGCCTGGTCCCGGCCGCCGGCCTGACGGGTTGTGTGGTGGTGGCGCTCGCTCTGCCGCCGCAGTCGGTGTTCGTCGGAGTGGCGGTGCTGGCGGTGGGAGCCCTGATCTATGTGGCGCGCCGGGTGCGGTAGGCCTCGACCGCCGTGGGCAGGGTCGGGTAGATGTGGTCCTCGCCGATCTTGTCGAGCAGCCCGGCCGCCGTCAACGCCTCCCGCAGATGCCATGTCACGCGGGCCATCCCGAACACGATGCCCCGACGGTTCAGCTCTGCCCGGAGCTGGTCGACCGCGTCGAGTGCGGTGAGGTCGACTTCGACGTTGGCCTCGGCATTCATGACGAACCACTGCACTGGGTCCGGGTTGTCGTCTACGGCGGCCAGCGCCCGGCTGCGGAAATTCTCGGCATTGGCGAAGAACAGCGGGGCGTCGTAGCGGTAGACCAGCAGACCCGGCTCCAGCCGGGCCTGCGGATAATCGTCGATGTCATGCATGCCGGCCACACCGGGAACGAAGCCCTGCACACTGTCGTGCGGCCGGGCAACTCGACGCAGCAGGTCGAGGATCGACAGCGCGACCGCGGCCAGCACCCCGTAGAGCACGCCGAAGACGAGCACCCCGGCCGCGGTCAGCAGGGCCAGGACAAGCTCACTGCGCCGGAAACGGGCCAAGCGCCGGTATTCGCCGATGTCGATAAGCCGTAACGCCGCGAAGATCACCAACGCGCCGAGCGCCGCGGTGGGAAACAGGGCGAGCACGCCATGGGCGGTGACCAGGATGACCAGTAGGACACCCAGTGTGACAAGGGAATACAGCTGGCTGCGGCTACCGGCCAGGTCACCGACCGCGGTCCGACTGCCGCTGCAGCTGACCGGGAATCCGTGAGTGAGGCCCGCACCGAGATTGCACGCTCCCAGGGCGCGTAGCTCGGCATTGGCGTCGATGTGGTCTCCCCTGCGGGCGGCGAACGTGCGGGCAGTCAGCACATTGTCGGAGAACCCGACGATCGCGATGCCGCCCGCGGCGGCAGCCATCCCGAGAAGGTCGGCGGCACCCACGCCGCTGATGCCGAGGGCCGGCAGTCCGGCCGGAACCGCTCCGATGACGCGGATGCCGCTGTCCTGCAACGAGAAAACGGCGACCGATCCGGTGGCCAGCAACATGGCGACCAGCGGACCCGGGACCCGCGGTAACGCCCACCCGAGAACTACCAGCAGGCCGAGCACCACCGCGGAGAACACCACCGTCGGCCAGTGCATCTGATCGGCGACGTGGACCAGCGAACGCAGCTGTTGGAGGAATTCGTCGCCCGAGACAGGAGCGCCGGTGACTTTGCCGAGCTGGCTGCCGATCATGATGATCGCTACCCCGGTCATATAGCCCACCAAAACCGGGCGCGACAGCAGCTCGGCGAGGAAGCCCAGCCGGATCAACCCACCGACCAAGCAGAACACACCCACCAGGACTGCCAGCATCGCGGCCAGTGCCGCGTAGCGCCCTGGGTCCCCGACGGCCAGCGGCGCCAGCGCGGTTGCCGTCATCAACGCCGTGGTCGACTCTGGGCCAGCCGACAGCTGCCGTGACGTGCCCAGGACGGCGTAGAGCAGCAACGGCAGCACCGCGGCCCACAGACCGACAACCGGGGGCAGCCCCGCGATCGTCGCGTAGGCCATCACCTGGGGCACCAGGTAGGCGCACACCGTCAGCCCGGCCACCAGGTCACCGCGCAGCCAGGACCGCCGGTAACCGCGGAACTGGGCCAGCCCGGGAGCGACACCAGTCCACTTCATCGGTCTAGCATGCGCGACTCGCGCCGATGCGGTTGAGTTTCCCACCGTGATCCCGATGACTTGGACGCCCGTCGAGACCCGCGCCGACGACACCTTCGTCGTCGGCCCGCACGAGCGGCTGAGCTGGCCGCGGACGCTGGGTATCGGCGCCCAGCATGTGGTGGCCATGTTCGGGGCCACGTTCCTGGTGCCCGTGCTGACCGGCTTTCCGCCGGCCACCACGCTGCTGTTCTCCGGCGTCGGCACGCTGCTGTTCCTGGTCATCACCGGCAATCGGCTGCCGAGCTATCTGGGCTCCAGTTTCTCGGTGATCGCCCCGGTGACCGCGGCGGTGGCCGCGCACGGCACCGGCAGCGCACTGGGCGGGCTGATCGCAGTCGGGGCGCTGCTGATCGTGATAGGGGCCGTGGTCCAGCTGGCCGGCACCCGCTGGATCGAGCTGGCCCTGCCGCCGGTGGTGACCGGCGCCATCGTCGCGCTCATCGGATTCAACCTGGCACCCGCGGCCAAGACGAATTTCGAAAAGGGGCCACTGGTCGGCATCGTCACCCTGGTACTGCTCGTGGCGGCGCTGGCCTTCTTCCGGGGCATCCTGGGCCGGCTGGCGATCTTCCTGGCGGTGGTGATCGGTTATCTGCTGGCGCTGGCCCTCGGCGACGTCGACACCTCCGGGATCGCCGCCGCAGGATGGGTCGGGTTGCCGCAGTTCCAGACGCCCACGTTCAACCTGTCGGTGTTGCCGATGTTCCTGCCCGCGGTGATCGCGCTGGTCGCCGAGAACATCGGACATGTGAAGTCGGTCGGGCAGATGACCGGCGTCGACACCGACCCGCTGACGGGGCGCGCCCTGGCCGCCGATGGCCTCGCCACCGTGCTGGCCGGCCTCGGCGGCGGATCGGCCACCACCACCTACGCCGAGAACATCGGGGTGATGGCCGCGACGCGCGTTTACTCCACCGCCGCCTACTGGGTGGCCGGAGCGACGGCGATCGTGCTTGCGTTGTGTCCTAAAGTCGGCGCGACCATCTCCGCCATTCCGCCCGGTGTGCTCGGCGGCGCCACCATCGTGCTCTACGGGCTAGTCGGCGTGCTCGGGGTGCGGATCTGGCTGACCAACCGGGTCGATTTCGGCTTGCCGATCAACCAGATGACTGCCGCGATAGCGCTGATCATCGGCATCGCCGACTTCACCTGGAGCATCGGCAGTCTGACGTTCACCGGCATCGCGCTCGGCTCGATCGCCGCGCTGGTGATCTACCACGGCATGCGGGCGCTGGGCGCGTTGCGGGGGGCACGGAACCCCTCCTGATACCGCTTCGGCTCAGGGCTCGGTGACCAGGTGCCGGGTCCTGTCCTCGCGGACCGGAACACCGTTGCGGCCGTTGATGTCCTGGGCGTAGAGCCCCACCGAGTAGGCCACCCCGCCGCCGAGGATGCCCAGCGCAGTGCGGTCGACGTGGTCGAGGGTGTCGGTGCTCTTGTGGTAGTTCGGGTCGAACGGTGCGTCGGCAGTGCCGCCCCACAGCTTCTGTTGTTCGGCGGTCTTCTTCTCCTCCGCCCCGGAGAACAGCCCGCCGGACGGCACCCCGGCCTGGGTGAAGGCGTCGTAGTCCGAGCGGCCGTCGAAAGAGGTGTCCTGCGCGGTCTTGCCCGCCCCCTTGAGGTAAGCCACCAGGGTGCGCTCGATACCGGGTGATCCCTCCGGCACGCGCGGGACGCGGTCACCGGGGTCCGCGGACTGGTCACCGTCATATGTGAAGTAGCCGGGGTTCGGAGAGCCGATCATGTCGTAATTCAGATACAGCGCAATGTCTTTGAGCTGATCCACGTTCAGCGACTCGATGTACTTCTTGGACCCGACGGTGCCGAGTTCCTCGGCACCCCAGAGCGCGAACCGCACGGCGTTGTGCACCTCGGGAGACGAGCCGAGCTGTACCGCGGTCTCCAGTACCGCGGCCACGCCGGAGCCGTTGTCGTTGATCCCCGGGCCCTCCGGCACGCTGTCGAGGTGGGCCCCGACCATCACCACGTCGGACGACGATCCGGTCTTGGTCTGGGCGATCACGTTGCGGGCGTTGATCGTTCTGGTGCTGGCGTCCAGCTTGAGGGTGGTGGCCCCGGGGTTGGCACGCAGCCGTGCACCATCGGCTTTGCTCACCCCCACGACCGGGATCGCGACGGTGCTGTCCTCGCCCAGGGTGGCGCCCATGCGCTCCTCGTCGACGTTGTCGGCGACCACCAGCGCAACGGCACCCAGCTTGGCGGCGATGGCCTGCTTGTCGACGAATGGGCAGGCGCCCCGATCGACCAGCACTACCGCGCCGCGTACCGGCAGCCCGTCGTAATCGGCCGGTGCGCAGCCCGGGCTGTCGTCGGGGGGCGCAGCGACCAGCGGTCCGGCGACGCCCTGCGGCGGGGTGGGGATGCTGAACTCCAACGCGTTAGCGGGCACCTCGCCGCCGGCCACGCGCAGGTCAGCCGTTCCGGGCTGAAAAACCCGGGTCTGGAACTCCGGGGTCTGGACGTCGAACCCCTTGCCGCGCAGCACGCCGGCCACGTAGTCGACACTGGCGTCGAACCCGGGGGTGCCCACCGCCCTGGTGCCGTCATTGGCGTTGGCGATGGCCTGCAGCTTCTGCAGGTGGGTGACCATCGCCTCGGTCGTCAACCGCTGGCGTAGTGCATCGGCGAACTGCGTTGCCGGCGGGCCGGCTGTCACCGGTTGTCCGGCGCCGGAGGGACGGCTGCATCCGGCCAGGGCGACGACGGCGACGGCGAGCGTCAGCCAGGACACGACGGAGTGTCTGTAAGTCACCGCGCCCAGGTTAGACGCTTACGGGGCGGACCGGACCTGGGTGTCGGGCTGCGAGGCCGTGGCATCGGGCTGCGCGGGCGTTCCGCCCGGCAGCTGGCTGAGGCCAATACAGGTGCCGGTGTCACTGCCGTCACACGGAATACCGCGGACCTCGGGCAACTGGTCGGGACCGCGCTGGTAGACCTGAGCCTGCGGCGCGTCGATCGACGGCAGGCAGCCGTCGAAATGGATCTGGCTCGTCTCGTTGGTCGGGCAGGGATCGGCCACCGCGATCCCCGGTTGGGACGGCGCGATGGCAACCACCGCCGCAACGGCGGCGACGCCGAGCAGACCAGCCGACACAGCGAAGAACTTGCGTGACAGCGTCACAAAGAACACCTCGAATTTAGTTGGCTTTGTCTGTGTCTTCACTCCTTGTCTGCCCGCACAGTGCCCCACCAAACGGCCGACGCGCAGCTTCGGGTGGCACGATGTCGGCGATGCCGCCGACCACCGCCCCCGTCCCGCGCCGCCGCCTGGTCACCTCGACCGAGGTGCTGGTCGCCGTGCTGGTCGTGTGCGCGCTCGTCGGCACCTGGATGCGTGACGGTGTTGCCGGCAACCCACGACTGGCGACCGCGGGAACGGTGTTCGCCGGGGTCTTTCTGCAGGCTGTTCCGTTTCTGGTGCTCGGCGTGATGATCAGCGGGCTGATCGCTGTCTACGTCTCCCCCGCACGGCTGGCGCGGTGGCTGCCCCGACGCGCGCCGGTCGCAGTACTGGCCGCCGGGGTGGCCGGCGCCGCGCTACCGGGGTGCGAGTGCGGCTCGGTGCCGGTGGCCCGGCGCCTGTTCGGCGACGGTGCGGTGGGAGCGGCGGCACTGACGTTCATGCTCAGCGCGCCGGCCATCAACCCGGTGGTGCTGGTGGCCACCGCGGTCGCGTTCCCCGGCCAGCCGCAAATGGTGCTGGCCCGCTGCGTCGCCTCACTGGCCACCGCCGTGGTGATGGGGGTGCTGTGGTCGAGGTGGGGCCGGCCGGGCTGGGTGACCCGACGGCTGCCCCGCTCCGACCACGACAGCACGCAATCTCGCTGGACGGTGTTCACCGAGGCTGCCCGCCACGACTTCCTGCAGGCCGGTTCGTATCTGGTGATCGGCGCGGCCGCGGCCGCCACATTGCGGGTTGTGGTGCCGCCCTGGGTGTTCGAGCACGTGGCCGGCCATCTGCTCATCGGTGTGGTCACGATGGCGCTGCTGGCATTCGTGCTGGCGTTGTGTTCGGAAGCCGATGCGTTCGTTGCGGCAAGCCTGACCATGGTGCCGTTGGTCCCACGGCTGGTGTTCCTGGTCGTCGGCCCCGCGGTGGACATCAAACTTGTTGCCATGCAAGCGGGATTGTTCGGCCGCGAGTTCGCGTTGCGCTTCGCTCCGGTGACGCTGGTGGTCGCGACGGTGCTGGCCACCGTGACGGGACTGGTGCTGTTGTGAGGCGCGAGACGGAGAACACCCTGCTGCTGGTAGTGGGGATCGCGATCGTGATGGTCACCGCCACCGGCGCCTATACCCGCTACGTCAAGCCCGGGATGTGGCCCTGGCTAGCCATATCGGCCGCGGCGCTGATCGGCCTGGCGCTGGCAGCGATCGTGCGCGATATCCGCGGCGGCGGCGCCCACAAGGTTCCTCCTCACGACACCCACGATGACGCCCACCACTCTCACCGCGGCGGCATCGTCTGGCTCCTGGTCGTCCCGGTGGTGCTGCTGATTTTCGTCGTGCCACCGGCGTTGAGCGCCTCGGCCGCCCAGCCGGCGACGGTATCGGTGTCCAACGCACGGTCATTCCCGCCGCTGCCGCCCGGGGCGGCACCGGTGGTGTCGCTGCCCGAGGTGCTCATGCGTGTCGCGGTCGGCAAAGTCGGCGGCTTGGACGGCAGGCAGATCACCGTCGACGGATTCACGATGCGCAAGGGCGAGCAGGTGGACCTGGCCAAGATCGTCATCGTCTGCTGTGCCGCCGACGCGCAACTGGCCCGATTCCACCTTTCGGGCCCGGCTGCCCAGAGCGCCGCGGGGCTGCCCGACAACACCTGGGTCCGGGTCGAAGGCACCGTGCCGCCCGGGCAGACCTACTCCGGGACGTCGTCGATCCCGACGTTCGCGATCACCAGCCTGACGCGGATCGACCCGCCCGCCAACACCTACGGCTGACGGAACGCCGCGACGATCAGGTCGGCGACCGCGCCCATGCCGGCGGCGTTGGGGTGGAACGGTTTCGGCCGCCACGGCAACAACGAGCCGGCGCCGATCGTCCAGGGGTCGGCCGACCAGGCGTGGTGGTCGCGGCTGGCGCGGGCCGCCGACACGACCTCACAGCCGGTGGCGTGCGCGGCCTCGGCGGTGATGTCGGCCAGTCTTTCCGCGACGTGGCGCCCCAGGTCGGCGACATCCTCGGACAGCGGTGGGGCGGCCATGCCCGCGGGTGGGAGCAAAGTCAGATAGTCAACGAACAGAATTCGCGCCCTTGGCGAGCGGGCGCGAACCGTCTCCCCCACCGTCCGCAGCGCAGCGCCGACGTCGTCGAGTGCCCGTTCCCGGGCAACAGGATCCAGCAGTTCGCGCAGTGCCTCACCCAGTCGCGGGAGCCTGCGCAGCACAGCGGGCAGGGTGGCGGCGAACAGCAATGGCACGTAACCAACGTCGTTGCCACCGATGGTGACGGTGACCAGCTCCTCGGAGCCGTCCAGGGCGTCGACCTGGGGCGGCGCGTCGTGCTGGCGCTCACGCAACACGTGCGCGGTGGTCGCACCGGAGTAGGTGACGTCGACGAGATCCAAGCCGAGGAGCTCGGCACTCAGGTGCGGGTAGTTGCGGGCCGAGCGGCCCGCGGCGAACGGTGAGCCCGGCGCGCGGGGCTTGATGCCTGGGCCCGCAGCCATCGAACTGCCCAAAGCAACATAGCGGCTCTTCTCTTCGTTCATCCCCGGAGCAACGTAGCGGCTCTTCTCTTCGTTCATCCCCGAAGCAACGTAGCGGCTCTTCTCTTCGTTCATCCCCGGAGCAACATAGCGGCTCACGCATCCTGCCAATCCAACTCCGGGCTGGAGGCCTGCGCCCAGAATCTCTTGGGGATACGTCCGGCGTGACGGGCCAGCAGACCGGCGGTCACCGCCGCCGCCATCGCGGCGGCCATCGCCGGCGGATCAGCGGCACGCGTGACGGCGCTGGCCAACAACACTGCGTCACAACCTAATTCCATTGCCAGGGCGGCGTCACTGGCGGTGCCGATGCCGGCATCCAGGATCACCGGTACGCCCGCCGCGCCGACGATCATCTCGATGTTGTGTGGGTTGGAGATCCCCAGCCCGGTGCCGATCGGCGAGCCCAGCGGCATGACCGCGGCACAGCCGATATCCTCCAGTCGCCGCGCCAGGACCGGATCGTCGTTGGTGTAGGGCAGCACCACGAACCCGTCATCCACCAATTGCTCTGCCGCACGTACCAACTCGATCGCGTCGGGTAGCAGGGTCCGCTCGTCGGCGATCACCTCGAGCTTGACCCAGTCGGTGCCGAGGGCCTCCCGGGCGAGCTGCGCGGTCAGCACCGCTTCGGCGGCACCACGACAGCCCGCGGTGTTGGGCAGCGGGGTGATCTCCAGCCGGCTCAACAGATCCAGCACCCCGGTGCCGCCCTCGGCGTCCACCCTGCGCATCGCCACCGTCGTCAGCTCGGTACCCGAAGCCACCAGAGCCTCTTCCAAGACAGTCAGATTCGGCGCGCCACCGGTACCGAGGATCAGCCGCGAGCCAAAGGTGCGGCCTGCGATGACGAGTTGGTCAACCACCCTGAACCGCCGTCACGACATCGACGCGGGCCCCCTCGGGCACCACCGAATCCCACTCCGAGCGCGGCAGGACTGTCCAGTTCACCGCCACCGCTATACCTCGCTCGGGAAGGCCGAGGCTCGCCAGTAACGCTGTCACTGTGGTATCGGCGGCGAGCTCCATCTCCTCGTCGTTGACCATCACCTTCACGCCCGCACTCCTATCAATTCCGCGGCAGTTCGCTCGGCGGTCCACGGTGCCAACAGAAAACCCGATCTGCCGTGGCCGGTGGCCACCAGGGTGCGCTCGTCGAGGCGCCCCACGATCGGCAGGTTGTCCGGCGTCATCGGGCGCAGCCCCGCCGCGCATTCTGCCAGCTCGTACTCGCCGAGCGCGGGCATCACCGCGCAGGCGTCGTCGAGCAATTCCCGGGCACCGGCGACCGACGGCGCGGTGTCGCGGCCGTGTTCGTATTGGGTGGCGCCGACTACCACGCCGTCGGCGCGGGGCACCAGATAAACCGCGCGGCCGTGCACCCTGGCCCGAATCACCCGCTGCGGCAGCGGCATACAGCCCCGCCGCCAACGCAGCCGCAATACCTCACCCTTGACGGGCCGAACCTGCAGACCGGGCCACAGCGTCGGCGCGTCGATCCCGTTGGCGATCACCACCGTCTCGGCGCCGTCCCTGGCCTCCAGCAGGCTGGCCACCGGCGGCGCCCAGCGCACGCCGAGTTGCTCACAGTGCGCCTCGAGGGCGGCCACCAGCTTCCGGTTGTCCACCGCGAGCTCGTCGGTAGCCAGGAAGCCGTGCCGAATACCTTGGGCCAGCAGCGGTTCGATATCGCGGGCGGATGTCGTCACGGTGACCGGATGGCCCTGGACCGACAGCCACTCGGCGACTGTCCGCAGATCGGCGGCGTCGGCCCGATCGACCGCGACCACCAGAGACTCGCGGGCGGTGACGACATCGTCGGGCAAACCGTCGAGGAAACCGCTGTGCCACAGGCGCAGCGACGCCAGGCCCAGCGCCAGCAGCTGCTCCTCCCCCGGCCAACCCTCGCTGTGCGGGGTCAGCATCCCGCCGGCCACCCAGGAAGCGCCCACCGCGGATGGAGCGCGGTGCACCCGCACTGACATCCCGTCCAGCGCGGCGCGGCGTGCCACCGCGAGGCCGATGACGCCGCCTCCGATGACGGCCAGCGATTCGTTCGACATGTCCCCTTCGCTTCCTTCGCCGGCATGACCCGGATCAGGTGGTGACGGTCTGGAGGTTCTGCCTCCACTCTCAGTCCCGCTTCAGGGACTCCCGTGCCGGCCTTCCACGCTAGCCGCTACCGTCGCGGTGTGCACGAACCTCACTCCAGGCTGGCCGGCGCGCGGCTGTATCTGTGCACCGACGCTCGCCGAGAGCGCGGTGACCTGCCCGAATTCATCGACGCGGCGCTGCGCGGCGGCGTCGACATCGTGCAGCTGCGGGACAAGGGCTCGCCCGGCGAGCAGCGGTTCGGACCGCTCGAGGCACGCAGCGAGTTGGCCGCGTTGGAGATCCTGGCCGAGGCTGCCGCCCGCCACGGTGCACTGGTGGCGGTCAACGACCGCGCCGACATCGCCCGCGCGGCCGGTGTCGAGGTCCTGCACCTGGGTCAGGACGATCTGCCCCTGGACGTCGCCAGGCAAATCGTCAGCCCGCAGACACTGATCGGTCGCTCCACCCACGAGATCGGTGAGGCGTCCCGGGCGGTGATGGAGGACGTCGACTATTTCTGCGTGGGCCCGTGTTGGCCGACACCGACGAAGCCTGGGCGGCCGGCACCGGGCCTGGATCTGGTGCGAGCGGTGGCGAGTATGCAGCCCGACAAACCGTGGTTCGCCATCGGCGGGATCGACGAGCAGCGGCTGCCGGACGTCCTCGACGCCGGTGCGCGTCGGGTCGTGGTGGTGCGTGCCATCACCGCCGCGGCCG
This sequence comes from Mycolicibacterium sp. CBM1, assembly GCF_054073305.1. Lineage (NCBI taxonomy): Bacteria > Bacillati > Actinomycetota > Actinomycetes > Mycobacteriales > Mycobacteriaceae > Mycobacterium > Mycolicibacterium sp. CBM1. The sequence continues at coordinate 67,530 of NZ_JBSXPP010000010.1, forward strand.
ACCCTGAGGCAGCCGCTCGACGGCTCAGCACGGTGCTGGCCGCTGCTAGGTGATCTCAGCGCTCGCCGGTGTGCACCAGGCGAAGACCCCGGACCGGATCTCGACGGTGTGGGGCACCGCCAGGCGGCATGCGTCGTGCTCGTGCGGGTTCAGCACGGTGGTGATGCGCAACCGTTCCCAACTCGCCGCGAACCCGGGGTGCAGCGGCAGGCCGACCACGTCGTCCTCGGCGACCCAGCGCAGCTCGGAGCTCTCCCGGTTCGCGACGGTGGTCAGCAGCTCGGGGGCGTCGGCGACGACGGTGGTGTAGCTCCACTGCGCGCCGGCGGAGCCGACGATCTCGGCGGTCACGACCGTGGCAAGGACCAGGACGTGTTCGGCGAGCAGCCCCGCCTCCTCGTGCGCCTCGCGCACGGCGGCCTGTTCGGGTGTTTCGTGGCTGTCCCGGGCGCCGCCGGGCAAACCCCATGTACCGCCCTGGTGACTCCACGGCGCGCGGTGCTGCAGCAGGACGGCGGGCGTGCCGTCCGCCCGGGGCGCCCGCAGCAACAGCCCGGCGGCACCGTGCCGCCCCCAGTACGGCGTGCCGGTCTCGGACACCACCCAACCGTCGCCGTCACCTCGCACGCGTTCAGAATAAGCACGCCACGCCGCAGCACGTCGGTCGATCCCGCCCCATCCGTCACAGCACCTCTTAGGATTGTCTCAGGAAGCGGGCCGGGTATACCGGCAGAAAGCAGCAGTGGATCCGGACTACAGGGAATGAGGTCCGCGCGAGGTGACCGTTGAGTTGGCGCACCCGTCGACCGAGCCGTTGGCACGACGGTCGCCGACCCTGCCCGTTCACCCTCGCTGGTGGTTCCTGCGCACGACGCCGGGGCGGATCCTGACGATCGGGATCATCCTGGCGACCCTGGGGATCTGCAGCGCGTTCGCGACGTCGACGACCATCACCGACCGGCAGAACCAACTGACCAACGTGCTGAACAACACCGAGCCGTTGGCGTTCGCCGCCGGCCAGCTCTACACCACGCTGTCGGTGGCCGACGCCGCGGCGGCGACCGCCTTCATCGCCGGCTCGGAACCGCGTGCTGTGCGGCAGCGCTACGAGCAGGCGATCACCGACGCGGCGGTCGCCGTGACCCGCGCGGCCAGCGGTCTGACCGACGAACCTCTGGTGCAACTACTCGGCCGGATCAACGCGCAGCTGGCCGTCTACACCGGGCTCATCGAGACCGCGCGGACCAACAACCGGATGGGCAACCCGGTCGGGTCGTCATACCTGTCGGAAGCATCGGCGCTGATGCAGCAGCAGATTCTGCCTGACGCGCAACGGCTCTACGAGCAGACCTCGGCGCGGGTGGACGCCGAGACCACCGCGTCGACCCAGATCCCCGCGCCGGTCATCATCGTGGTGGCGATGACGTTGTTGTTCGGTGCGTTCGCACACCGCTGGCTGGCCGCGACCACCAAGCGACGGGTCAATGTCGGACTGATCGCCGGCGGGCTGGCGGTCGTGGTGATGATCATCTGGGTCGGTTCGGCGCTGGCGATCTCCACTGCAGGAAGCCGCGCCGCCAAGGACACCGCGGCCGAGTCGCTGAAAACGGTGACTAACCTGGCGATCACCGCGCAGCAGGCCCGCGCCGACGAGACGCTGTCCCTGATCCGCCGCGGGGACGAAGACGTCCGTAAACGGTCCTACTACCAGCGGGTCGAGACGATGCACACCCAGCTCACCGAATATCTGGCCCGCAAGGACGCGATCGCCAAGAGCGATCTCGCCGACGCCGACCAGCTGCTGATGAAGTGGCGGCAGGCCGACGAGCGGATCAACGCCTACATCTCGGTGGGCAACTACCAGGCCGCCACTCAGGTGGCGCTGGGCACCGGCGAGGACGATTCGACGCCGGCGTTCGACAAGCTCGACGACGCGTTGTCCAACGGTATCCGGGAGAGCCGCACGCAGTTGCGCAACGACATCCTGTCCGCGCGCCGGGTGCTGTCCGGCACCACGGTGGGTGCGGTGGTGCTCTCGGTCGGGGCGGCGGTGGCGGTGGCGCTGGGGTTGTGGCCACGACTGAGCGAGTACCGGTGATGAGCGCCCGCGCGAAGAACAGACCAGGTGTGATGAGCGCCCGCGCGAAGAACAGACCAGGTGTGATGAGCGCCCGCGCGAAGAACAGACCAGGTGTGATGAGCGCCCGCGCGAAGAACAGACCAGGCGCGTTCCGAATGGTGTGCCTCGTGATCGCCGCAGCAGTCGCGCTTTCCGGATGCGGGAAGTCGGAGTACATCCAGAGTCCACCGGTGCCTACGCTGGCTCCGCCCACGCCGGCCGGGATGGAGGAGCTCGCCCCCGAACCGCCCCAGCCGCCCGACCCCGCAGACACCGCCTGCGACCGGACCGCGAGCCTACGACCGTTCCCCACCAAGGCCGAAGCCGACGCCGCCGTCGCCGCCATCCGGGCCAGGGGCCGGCTGATCGTCGGACTGGACATCGGCAGCAATCTGTTCTCCTTCCGCGACCCGATCACCGGGGAGATCACCGGTTTCGACGTCGACATCGCCGGCGAGGTCGCGCGTGACATCTTCGGAACGCCCTCGGCGGTCGAGTACCGCATCCTGTCTTCTGCCGACCGGATCACCGCTTTGCAGAACAACACCGTGGACATCGTCGTCAAGACCATGACCATCACCTGTGAGCGGCGCAAGCAGGTGAACTTCTCGACCGCGTACTTCATGGCCTACCAACGCATTCTGGCGCCGCGGGAATCGGCGATCTCGCAGGCGTCCGACCTGTCCGGCCGGCGGGTGTGTGTGGCGCGCGGCACCACGTCGCTGGACCGGGTACGCCAGATCGCCCCGCCGCCGATCATCGTGACGGTGGTCAGCTGGGCCGACTGCCTCGTCGCGCTACAGCAACGGGAGGTCGACGCGGTCAGCACCGACGATTCGATCCTCGCCGGTTTGGTCGCCCAGGACCCTTACCTGCACATCATCGGACCGAACATGGCCCAGGAGCCGTACGGGATCGGCATCAATCTGACCAACACGCCACTGGTGCGATTCGTCAACGGCACGCTGGAGCGGATCCGCCGAGACGGCACCTGGAACACGTTGTACCGCAAGTGGTTGACTGTCCTCGGGCCGGCACCCGCTCCTCCGACGCCGAGGTACGTGGACTGATGAGCAGCCCGGACCAGCCCACGAACCAGCCAGAAGCCGACCTCGGAACGCAACCGGCCAGCTTCGACGATCTCGGTATGGACTCGATGTCGACGGTCCGCCCGATGGCCACCCAGGCGATCTTCCGGCCGCAGTTCGGTGACGACGACGACGTCGTCGGCAGCGTCGGCGCCGAATCGGAGTCGATGCACCAGGCCACTGTGGGCCGCAAACTCTCGCCGACCCGGCGCCTCGGTGGCGGTCTGGTGGAGATCCCGCGGTTCCCCGAGATCGACCCACTTGCCGCATTGATGGTCAATCCGGTTGTCGCCGAATCCAAGCGGTTCTGCTGGAACTGCGGCCGGCCCGTCGGCCGCCGATCCGACGAGGGCGAAGCCGAGTCGGAGGGCTGGTGCCCGCACTGCGGCAGCGCGTTCTCGTTCCTGCCGCAACTGGTGCCCGGCGACATGGTCGCCGACCAGTACGAGATCAAGGGCTGCGTCGCCCACGGCGGTCTGGGCTGGGTGTACCTGGCGGTCGACCACAACGTCAACGAACGCCCGGTGGTACTCAAGGGTCTGGTGCATTCCGGCGACGCCGAGGCGCAGGCCATCGCGATGGCCGAGCGGCAGTTCCTGGCCGAGGTGGTCCATCCGTCGATCGTGAAGATCTTCAACTTCGTCGAGCATCCGGACTCCCGTGGCGAGCCGGTCGGCTACATCGTGATGGAGTACGTCGGCGGCAAGTCGCTGAAACTGCCCAAAGGCGAGAAGCTTCCGGTGTCCGAGGCGATCGCCTACATGCTCGAGATCCTGCCCGCACTGGGCTATCTACACTCGATCGGCTTGTGCTACAACGATCTCAAGCCCGAGAACATCATGGTGACCGAGGAGCAGCTGAAGCTGATCGACCTCGGCGCGGTGTCGCGGATCAACTCGTTCGGATACCTCTACGGCACCCCGGGCTACCAAGCGCCGGAGATCGTGCGCACCGGACCGACCGTCGCCAGCGACATCTACACGGTGGGCCGGACGCTCGCTGCGCTGACGCTGAAACTGCGCACCCGCAAAGGACGTTACGTCGACGGGCTACCCGACGACGATCCGGTACTGAAGACCTACGATTCGTTCGGCCGGCTGCTACGACGCGCGATCGACCCCGATCCGCGTCGCAGGTTCGCCAGTGCCGAGGAGATGTCCTCGCAACTGCTCGGTGTGCTACGCGAAGTGGTCGCCGAAGACACCGGGGTGCCGCGGCCCGGCCTGTCCAATGTGTTCACCCGAACCCGCTCGACGTTCGGCGTGGAACTGCTTGTCGCACATACAGATGTCTACCTCGACGGGCTTGCGCACGCCGAGAAGCTGACCGCCGCCGAGATCGTGACCGCGCTGCCGGTTCCGCTGGTCGATCCCACGGACATCGCGGCGACGGTGCTGTCGGCGACGGTGCTCTCACAGCCGGTTCAGACGCTGGATTCGTTGCGCGCGGCGCGCCATGGTGGACTGGACTCCGAGGGCGTGGACCTGAGCGAGTCGGTCGAACTCCCGTTGATGGAGGTCCGTGCGCTGCTCGACCTCGGCGACGTCGCCAAGGCCAACCGCAAGATCGACGACCTTGCTGAACGAGTGGGCTGGCGCTGGCGGTTGATCTGGTTCAAGGCGGTATCCGAGTTGCTGACCGGTGACTACGACTCGGCCACAAAGCATTTCAGCGAGGTACTGGACACCTTTCCCGGTGAGCTGGCACCCAAACTCGCCCTGGCCGCAACGGCCGAGCTGGCCGGGACGTCGGACGAGCTGCCGTTCTACCGGACGGTGTGGCACACCGACAACAACTCGATCTCGGCCGGTTTCGGCCTGGCGCGGGCCCAGTCGGTGGAGGGCGACCGCGAGGCCGCCGTTCGCACGCTCGACGAAGTGCCTGCCGCGTCACGGCATTTCACCACCGCACGGCTGACCAGCGCGGTGACGCTGCTGTCCGGCCGTTCGACGCACGAGCTGACCGAGGAACAGATCCGCGACGCGGCGCGGCGGGTCGAGGCGCTGCCCGACAGCGAACCACGAGTGCTGCAGATCCGCGCCCTTGTGCTGGGCACGGCGATGGACTGGATCGGCGAACACACCGCGAGCACCAATCACATCCTCGGCTTTCCGTTCACCGAGCACGGCCTGCGGCTGGGTGTCGAGGCGTCACTGCGGAGCCTCGCGCGTGTCGCCACCAGCCAGGCGCACCGCTACGCACTGGTCGACATGGCCAACAACGTGCGGCCGACCAGCACGTTCTAAGGGCGTTCGGTCGGCGTCGACTGTGCGGCAGCGGCTTTCACTGTGCGCGTACGGCGGTCACACTCGCCAATCGGCGCCGTAGACGCACAGTCGACGCCTTCATCGCACAGTCGATTCCCGCGCTGCAATGGCGCGGTGCACTCGACGAAGGATGTCGGCGGGACGGTCCTCGGCCACCACCCGGATCAGCACCCACCCGAGGTCTTCGAGCATCTCCTGGCGGCGGATGTCGCGAACGTACTGCCGGCGATCGGTGCGATGGTGGTCACCGTCGTACTCGACTGCGATCATCAACTCGGGCCAACCCATGTCCAGATACGCCACCACCGTCCCGTCGGCGAACACCGGAATCTGCGTGTGCGGTCTGGGCAGTCCACCGCGGACCAACGTCAACCGCAGATAGGTCTCGCGCGGCGACTCCGCGCCGGGGTCGACCAGTTCCAACACCGACTCCAACCGGCGCAGCCCACGGACGCCGGGATGATTACGGGCAAGCGCCGACACGTCGTCGACACGGAACCGGGTTGCCCTGGCCAGGGCATCCAGCCGGGCGACCGCCGGTGTCTGGTCGACGAGTCGGCCCAGGTCGAAAGCCGTCCGCTCGGCAGTGGTGACGCGAAACCCGGCGAGTGCCTGAACCTCTCCGCTGTGCAGCAGAGCGCGCCGGGTCACCACACCGGCGGGCGCGCGCGCATTCGCGTGAATGAGCTCGACCGGAACGTCATCGGCGATCCATCGGGCTCCGTGCAGCGCCGCCGCGGCGAGTCCGGCGATCACTGCCGCACCGCCTGACCACAGCCAGGCCGCCGCAATGCGATCGCGAAGCGACGGTTCACCGTCGCGGGGTAGGTAGATGTCGGGAAGTACACGAGCGAAGCGGCTGCGCAGCTGGTGGCGGCTCAGGGCACCGGAGGCCAGTGCCGCGCTGCCGACGAAAGGTCTGTTGCCGCTGTGCATTGCAGCAGGCTCGCACAGAGCGTGGCGCATGCGCGGCGGCTATCCACAGCTCATCGACTGTGCGAATGTGGCTTCCACTGTGCAACCCTGGCGGCCACACTCGCCGATCGCCGCCGTGAACGCACAGTCAGCGCCCGGACCGCACAGTCAGCGCAGGCCGAAGCGCTCGCGAAGCACCGGATCGTTCTCCCACCACAGCTGCCCGACCGGATCGGGTGCGGCCGTCCCACCCAGCTCAGCGTCGACGTCCTTCGCGCGGCGGCGTTCGTCGGTGCCGAGCTGGCGCATGAGCAGCAACACGAACGGAATGCTGACGACGTCACCGACGATCCACAGAATGCCTGCACCGATGGACTGGTCGACGCGCGGACTCGGCCCCCAATCCCGTTGCAGCGAAGCGTAATAACCGGCAGCCACAAGCGGGCCGAGCCACAGCACGACGCCCAGCACGCCGTCGGCCAGCGACTCGGCCACGGTGATCCCGATCGACACCAGCGGAGAGAACCGCGTGGGAACCGGGTCCGCCTGCAGGCGAGCGTAGAAATAGCCGAACCCGACTCCGACGAGCACCAGCCGGGTCGCCACCGCGAGCGGCCCAGTCATCGACGCGACGTACCACGGTGTGAGGTACAGCAACCACGGAGTGGCCATCATCGCCAGCGACGTTGTCAGCGGCGAGCACACCCGGCGGGCGAGTCTGGACCCCAACGCCGGCTCCACCACCCGGCGAACACGTGCCGAGCCAGCGCACACCGTCGCCATCGGTCTGCCCAGCGCCAGCAACAGCGGCGCGACGAACAGCAGCGCGAGCACCTGCAACGCCCGCACCCAGAACAGCACCGGCGCGAACCCGCCGACCGCGCTGAACGTGGCGACCGCCCAGACCGCAAGACCCGCCAGGAAACTGCCCGCCTGTGCCCGCCCCACCACTCCGGCGGCGTGGGCCCGTCGATGGCACAACAGAAACCCCGCGCCGAGAGCCGCGATCAGCACCAATGCGGTGCCGTCGAATGCCCACCATCGGCCGGTCACAGCTGGCGACGCTACGCCGGCTCCCTGGGAGGTTGCCGTGCGCCGAAGTGGTCAGCCGGCGAGCGTGGCGGCCAGCTGCTCGAACGTCAGCACCCAACCATTGACGTAGGAATCGAACTCCTCGGGCGGCAGCAACGAGTGCTCGATCGACATCAACGTCTCGTCGTCGCCGGTCGGCTGGAACGTCACCGTCACCACACTGGCCCGCGTCGGGTCGGGCCAGGCGGAGCTGGCCCAGGTGAACCGCAGCCGGTGTGGCCGGTCGATGGTCAGGAACTGTCCGCTGATCAGCACCGCGGTCCCGGAGTCGTCGAGGTCGAGGTGCAGTCTGCCGCCGACGTCGGCGTCGACCGTAACGGCGACGACGCGGACCGGACGCGGGCACATCCACTCCCGCAATGCTTGTGGATCCAGCCACTCGTCGAACACCACGTCCGGCGCGGCGGGCATCACCCGCTGCACGCGCACAGTCACCGTCTCGGTCATCAGTTCCCTCGCCCGCCGCTCTTCTTGCGGCGCAACCGTTCTGCGAGCGCATCGGCGCGAGAGTTCCAGAAGTCGGTCTGCTCGGCGATCCACTGCTGGGCCGCGGCCATCCCGTCGGGCCGCAAGGAGACCCAATGTTCGCGCCCCCGGACCTCCCGCTGGATCAGTCCGGCCGACTCGAGCACGCCGATGTGCCGGGAGACCCCGGCGAACGTCATGGGCAACGGCGCGGCGAGATCGCTGATCCGGGCGTCACCACCGCGCAGTGCTTCCAGAAGCCGGCGGCGGGTCGGATCCGCGAGCGCCGCGTACGCGCGGTCCAAATCCGAATCTTCAACCATCTTGTTGACTATAGCGATAAGCCGTGATGCACTGTGAACATCGATATTCAACTGGTTCGTTGAACGATCTCCGGTGAAGGAGCACCATGCAGACACCTCCGATCGTGTCGGGGCAGGAGTGGGAGACGGCCCGCCGCCGACTACTGGACCGGGAGAAGCAGATGACGCGGGCCCGCGACGCGCTCGCGGCCCTGCGCCGGCGGATGCCCTGGACCCGGGTCGAGAAGAACTACGAATTCGACGGACCGGCAGGACGACTCAGCTTGCTCGACCTGTTCGACGGCCGACGCCAGCTGATCGTCTACCGGGCATTTCTGGACCCCGGGGTGCACGGCTGGCCTGAACACGGGTGCGTCGGCTGCTCGCTGATGGCCGATCACATCGGGCACCTCGCCCACCTGCACGCGCGCGACACCACGCTGGTCTACGCTTCCCGCGGCTCGCAGGCCGACATCGGCCGGATCAAGGCCAGGATGGGCTGGAACATCCCCTGGTACACCATGGCGCCCACCAAGGACGCAGCGTTCGACGTCGACTTCGGCGTCGACCAGTGGCACGGGACCAACGCGTTCATCCGCGACGGCGACCAGGTGTACCGCACGTACTTCATCGATAGCCGCGGCGACGAGATCTTCGTCAACACCTGGCATTTCCTCGACATGACGGCACTGGGGCGCCAGGAGACGTGGGAGGACTCACCGGCCGGCTACCCGCAGACCAAGCCATACGAATGGTGGCGCTGGCACGACCACTACCGATGAGCACACGACCTAGATCGCCGTGAGGCACGCCCGCGCGATCGCCAGCTCCTCGTTGGTCGGGATCACCAGCACCGTCGTCGGCGACTTCTCCGCCGAGATTCGGCGCGCAGCCCTGGCCGGACTGTCGTTGAGGTGTTCGTCGAGTTCGATGCCCAGCGGCGCAAGCCCGGACAGCGCATCCCGGCGGACCCGGGCGTCGTTCTCACCCACTCCCGCCGTGAACGTCACGACGTCGGTGTGGCCGAGCACCGCCAGGTAGGCGCCGATGTACTTGCGCAACCGGTGGATGTAGACGTCATAGGCGAGTTGTGCTGCCTCCCGGTCTTCTTTCGATCCGGACTCGATCCGGCGGTGGAGCACGCGGAAGTCGATCTCACCGCCGAGCCCGTACATGCCGGAGTGCCGGTTGAGCATGGTCTCGATCTCCTCGACGCCCATGCCGGCGGTGCGCCACAGGTAGATCAGCACGCCGGGGTCGACATCCCCGGAGCGGGTGCCCATGACCAGACCCTCCATCGGCGTGAGCCCCATCGAGGTATCGAGCGGGCGCCCGCCAGCGATCGCCGAGGCCGATGCGCCGTTACCCAAATGCAGCACAATCTGATTGAGCGACTCGATCGGCACGCCGAGGAACTCCGCCGCCTGCCCACTGATGTACTGGTGCGACGTGCCGTGAAAGCCGTACCGCCGGATCTGCCAGCGAGCGGCCAGGGCGGCGTCGATCGCGTACGTGGCGGCCGCGGCGGGCAGGTCGTGGAAGAACGCGGTGTCGAACACCGCGATGTGCGGCAGGTCGGGCAGCACCCGGCGCGCCACCTCGATACCGAGCACGGCCGGCGGGTTGTGCAGCGGCGCCAGCGCGGCGAGCTCTCGCAACCTCTCGATCAGTGCGTCGTCGACCACCGTCGGCCGGTAGAACTCCTGACCGCCGTGCACCACCCGATGGCCGACGGCCACCAACCCCTGCGCGTCCAGGTCTTCACCTGCCTCGGTGAGCAATGCGAAGGCCGTTCGCAACGCGGCCTCGTGGTCCGCGATCGGGCCCTCGCGCCGAAGGGTGTTCGAGCCCACCGACAGCGTCGCGGTCGAGGTCTCCTCGCCGATCCGCTCGACCATTCCGTGCGCCAGTGAGGTGCCGGTATCGGGCTGCACGAGTTGATATTTGACCGACGACGAACCGGAGTTCAGTACCAGAACGGTGTTCGCCATCAGTTCCCTTGGGCCTGGATCGCGGTGATCGCGACAGTGTTGACGATGTCCTCGACGAGCGCACCGCGGGACAGGTCGTTGACTGGCTTGTTCAACCCTTGCAACACCGGCCCGATTGCGATGGCGCCCGCGCTGCGCTGCACGGCCTTATAGGTGTTGTTGCCGGTATTGAGGTCCGGGAAAATGAGCACCGTCGCGCGGCCGGCCACCTGCGACCCCGGCATCTTGGCCGCGGCCACCGTCGGGTCGACGGCTGCGTCGTACTGGATTGGCCCTTCGACCAACAGCTCCGGCGCTCGAGCGCGGACCAGTTCGGTTGCCGCCCTGACTTTTTCCACGCCCGTGCCGCTGCCCGATGTGCCGGTGGAGTACGACAGCATCGCCACCCGCGGCTCGATGCCGAACTGCGCCGCGGTGCGCGCCGAGCTGATCGCGATGTCGGCGAGTTGCTCGGCGGTGGGATCCGGCACGATAGCGCAGTCGCCGTAGGCGAGCACCCGGTCGGATAGGCACATCAGGAAGATGCTCGACACCGTGTCGACGTCGGGCTGGGTCTTGATGATCTCGAAGGCCGGGCGCACGGTGTGCGCCGTGGTGTGCGCGGCACCGGAGACCATGCCGTCGACGATTCCGTTGTGCACCAGCATCGTCCCGAAGTAGGACACGTCGTGCATCGTCTCGCGGGCTTGCTCCAGCGTCACACCCTTGCTCTTACGCATCTCGGCGTATTGCGCGGCGAACTCATCACAGAGTTCACTGGTGCGCGGGTTGAGCACGGTCGCCGCCGCCAGGTCGACACCCAATTCGGCAGCGCGTGAGCGGATTTGGCTCTCCTCGCCGAGGATCGTCAACTCGGCCACTTCACGGCGCAGCAACCGGCCCGCCGCCTGCAGGATGCGATCGTCGTCGCCTTCGGGCAGCACCACACGTTTGCGGTCCGCTCGTGCCCGCTCCATGAGCTGGTAGGTGAACATCTGCGGGGTGGTGACCGTCGGCATGGGCACCGCGATCCGGTCTTGCATGTCGGCGATGTCGACGTAGCGCTCCATCAGCGCGATTGCGGTGTCGATCTTGCGCTGCGAGGTCGCGGTGACCCGCCCGCGGGCGCCGGCCACCGCGCTGGCCGTCTCGAAGGTGCCCAGATCGCTAGCGATGATCGGCAACCGCAGGCCGAGCCCGTTCACCAGCTCGGCGATCGAGCGGTGCAGCGCCAGACCACCGTTGAGGATCACCGCCGACAAGGAGGGGAAACCTTCCGCGGCGTGTGCACTGGCGACGGCCAGCACTACGTCGGACCGGTCGCCCGGCGTGATGACGGTGACGCCCTCGGTGAGCCGCTCGAGGCAGTGCTCCGCGGTCATCCCGGCCACGAGCACACCCATCACCTCGCGGCCCAGCAGCGACTCGTCCCCGTGCACCAGGACGCCGTTGACCGCTGCACTCAAGTCGGCGACGGTCGGGGCGACCAGCAGCGGTTCCTCCGGCAGGACATAGACGTGCGGGCCCAGGTCCCGGCACGCGTCGGCCACGGCCTGCATCTGCGAGGGTGCGCACCGGTTGGCGACTACGGCGGCGGTGTGGGCGTGCTGGGTGGCCAGCTCAGCGAGGCAGAGCTCGATGACCTGGACTACCTCCTCGGGAGTGCGGTCCCGCGCGCGGACGGACAGCAGGACAGGGGCACCGAGGTTGGCCGCAATGCGAGCGTTCGTGCTCAGTTCGGTGGGGGTGGCGACGTCGGTGTAGTCGGAGCCGACGATGACCACCGCGTCGCAGCGGGCCGCCATGGCGTGATAGCGATCGACGATGTCGGCGATCGCACCGTCGGGATCGGCGTGCAACCGCTGATAGGTCACACCCACGCAGTCCTCGTAGGTCAGCCCCGCGTTGCTGTGCGCCAGCAGCAGTTCCAGGATGTAGTCTCGGTTCTCCCGGCGGGTGATCGGACGGAACACTCCCGCCTTGGGCACCATCGCGGTGAGCCGGTGCAGGATTCCCAGCGCGATGGTGGACTTGCCGGTGTCGCCTTCCGGCGAAGCGATGTAGATGGAAGTCGCGGTGCGGGCATCAGTCACGGAACTCAGCTTTCCGCATCCCCAATCGAGTGCCAAGCGCAGCCGTCCGCCGGTGCAGCCGTAGCGGGTACGCGCATCGCCACAGGCGGATTTAGCAACGATACGGCCGTGCGGTACGCGCCACGACGAGCCGGCGATCGACATCATCGCCAGCTGCCGTGATCCCGGCTCAAACCCGCTGCCTGGGCGCCTTGACTTTTGCTTCGCTATCCGCCGAACAGCTTAAGCACAGGGGCCGGCGCAGCCAAAGACAACACGCTAGGGTAAACTTGGCAAACTCCAAAGAGTAAGCCATAACTTTTTGATCTCAATCATCTGGTGTGGAACAGCCTCCACCTGCATGTTCCGGGGGGACAGAGCCAACGACGGTGAAGGACCTTCTCAGTTGACCAGCACCCTCGATCTCCCCACGTCGAGACTCGCCGGAACCCTCCCGGTCACCGCACCGCCGCGGCCGGCCCGGCACCGCAAGCGCATCCGTCCCTCCGCTGGCCATCTGCTCCGAGTGGCCCTGTTTGTCGCGCTCGTGCTCGTCGCGTTCGGCGGCAGCTTCTACCGCACTGCGTTGTCGATCGCCGGCGGCTCCCCGCTGGCCTACCTCGCGGTACTGCCGCTCCTGCTGGCGATGATCGCTGTGGGCTGTGCCGCTCCGCCGCGCGGCGTCGGCGACGCCGAGGCCGACTGGATCCTGGCCGCGTTGGTCGGCGGCCTGGGCTTGGTGTTGCACTTCCAATTGGAGAGCAGGCTGCCGACGCTGTCGGGCCTGTGGCGTCTGCCACTGATCGGCGCCGTCATCTGGGCCGCCGTCGCCGCCACCGTCCTGTTCGGGGTTCGGCGGGTCGCCGTGAAATGGCCGGCGTGGTTGTTCGCCATCGCCACGGTGACCCCGCTGCCCTACCTGATGGCCACCGCGTGGCTCGGCGGGTCGCCCGTCGCCACATCGTCGGTCGCCGCCCTCATCGGGGCCACCGCGGTGTACCTCGCCGGCCGCCAGCACCCGCTGCAGTGGCGGCTGGCCGCGGCCACGGTATGTGCCGTGCTCGGCCTCGGCGCCGCTGTGACACTGGCCGGCTGGCCGTTGCTCGTCTCGGTCACGGTCAGTGCGGGCGCCGTTCCGCTGCTCACGTTCGTGGCGCTGGAGACCGCCATGGGCGGCAGGCCGTCGCACCCACACGCCGAGACCACACCCCTGCCGCGGCGCTCGCCGTTGTCCTTGGGCCTGCTCGCCGCGGTGGCCTGTCTGCTGCTGGTGCTCGACATCCCGCGGTCCGCCGCTGCGCAACCACCGCCACAGGCACGCCCGGACTGGGTGAGCGTGATGGGGCTCCAGCCGAGCCGGAAGTTCGACTTCGTGACGCGTTACCTCGGCCCGGATGCCACTTTCGTCCGCTACACCGTCCCTACGCAAGAGGGATACCCCCAGGCCGCGGTCGATGTGATCACGGCCGACGACCTGGCGACGCTGCGGGCGTACCGTGACGTCGTCTGGTACCCGGTCTCCGTCATGCCGAATTACACCGCCCTGGACTCCAAAAGTCCTGTGGTGAAAGATATCCGGGCGGCTGCCAGCGACTCCTCGGCAAACACCGAAGCCGCGGCGCGCCAGTGGTACACCGCCACCTGGATATGGCGCACCGGAGACAGGTACCAACAGGTACTCGTCGTGCTGAACCAGGACCCGACTTCGCAGGCTCCCCCACCGCCGCCCGAGCCGATCTCGTTGCACGACACCGTGGCAGCACCGGCACTGTGGCTCACCCGCCAGCAGGCCGACCCGTCCGGCGAGGTCGATCCCGAGGTAACCGATCGTGCTCACCAGATCATCGCCGAAGTGCTGAGCGCGGGAGCCGCCCGCCGTGGCTGAACAACCCAAGACCACCACGCTGCCCGACCACTTGTCCGCGCGCAGTGCGCTGGGTCTCCGGACCCTGCTGGCGATGCTGGGTGTTATCACCGCGATCGTCCTGTTGACCGTGACCTATCCGCGGGTCGCGACGCCGGCGCTGACCCTGCTTGCCGCGGTCCTCTACCTGGCATCGACAATCGACCGGAATCTGTTGATGCTGCGGGGTATCCGGTCCCCGGCCATGGTGTCGGTCAGCGACGCCGATGCTCTGGCGGTACCGGATGAGGACCTGCCGCTCTACACGGTGCTGTTGCCGGTGTACCAGGAGCCGGAGATCGTGCAGAACCTGCTCGGCGGTGTCGGCAACCTGGACTACCCACAGCACAAGCTGGAAGTACTGCTGCTCGTCGAAGACGACGACGTCGCGACCCAGGCAGCACTGCATCTGTTGCCCATCAAAGGGATTCGCGTGGTCCTCGTGCCGCACAGTCTGCCGAAGACCAAACCGAAGGCCTGCAACTACGGGATGTCACTGCCCGGTCTGCGCGGTGAGATGGTCACCATCTACGACGCCGAGGACATCCCCGATCCCCTGCAACTGCGCCGCGCGGTGGTGGCCTTCCGGCGCCTGCCCGCCGACGTGGGCTGCCTGCAGGCCCGGCTCGGCTACTTCAACGAATCGCAGAACCTGCTCACCCGCTGGTTCTCGATGGAGTACGACCAGTGGTTCGGCGCCGTGTTGCCCGCCGTCGAGAACTCCCGGTGTGTGGTGCCGTTGGGTGGCACCTCCAACCACATGCGGACCCGCACCTGGCACGACGTCGGTGGCTGGGACGAGCACAACGTCACCGAGGACGCCGACCTCGGAGTGCGCCTGGCCCGCAACGGATACCGGACGATGATCCTGGATTCGATCACCCTGGAGGAGGCCAACTCCGATCTGATCAACTGGATCCGCCAGCGCTCCAGGTGGTACAAGGGCTACCTGCAGACGATGATCGTCCATCTGCGCCGGCCGGACCAACTGCGTCAGGAAATAGGACTCAAAGCTGCTTTACGCCTGGTGAACATGACCGGCGCCATTCCGGTGGCCAACGCCGCCAACCTTCTGCTGTGGTCGACGATGACGATCTGGATCGTGGGCCGCCCGCACGCGGTGAGCCTGATGTTCCCGCCGGTGACCTACTACCTGTGTCTGGTGCTGTTTCTGCTCGCGGCGCCGATGTCACTGTTCGTCGGACTCATAGCCGTGGTCGCGCTGGGCAAGCCCCAGCTGTGGTGGGCGGCCCTGCTGGCACCGGGATATTGGCTTCTGCAATCGATCGCCGCGTTCAAAGCGGTCTACCAGCTGTTTTTCCGGCCGTTCTATTGGGAGAAGACTGTGCACGGATTGACTCACCCCACCGACACCAAGATCGCGGCAGGCGCCTGATGGCCATCACCCGGACCTGGACGCTCCTGCTCACGCTGCTGCTGATGTTCGGCACCCTGGTGGGCGCCCCGAGTGCGTGGGCCGACCCGGAACCCGTCGGCCCCGAGGTGGTCCCGGGCGCCGAGGACGCCGTCGCCCCCGAGGCCAACACCACGCCGCCGATCGCATGGCCGCAACTCGGCCGCTCCGACCGCATCGACATCGTCGGCAGCAACCAGGTGGCCGACACCGACATCCCGGTCCCGCTGGGAGTGGTCCCCGGTCTGCTGACCGGTTCCGTCGGCTCCGCGGTCAACGTCGCCGACGGTCGCGTCGACGTGCTCGACGGCCGCGGCGTACTGCTGGGCAGCATCGCCGCACCACCGGACGCCGGGTCAGCCCCGTTCGCCGTCGACATCTCCAACGCCGCCGTGACCGACGGGACAGCAAAGCTGAGTTTCGTTCTGCGGGACAGTAATCCGGTCGGTAACAACTGTGCCCAGCCGCCGTCGCTGACGTTGGGCCAGTTGGCAGCGACCTATCTCGGGCAGACACCTTTTCCGGTGCTGGTCTCGGACTTCGAACCCGGCTATACCGACCAGATCGTGATCCGCACGGGACCGACCCCATCGCGCGCCCAGCAGCAGGCCGCGCTGGATCTGGTGGCCAAGCTCACCCGTCAGTACCGGCCGATGCCGGTGCGCATCGACGTCGACACCTCACCCGATCCGCTGCCGCCGGGGTCACCCACACGGCGGGTCATCGAACTGCGCGAGGTGGCGCCCGCCGGCCTGACTGTGGAGAACCCGAACTCACCGGACGCGGTGCTGGTGATCTCCGGCAGGGGTGACGATCTGAGTCGCCAGGTCCAATTGTTCACCGATCAACGCATCAAGCTGGCCCAGACCGGCTCGGTGGCGGTCACATCGGTGAAGTCCGACGCCCCGAAGTCCGCCGATGTCAAGACTTTCGCGCAGCTCGGGATAACCGGTCAGACCACGTTCATCGGCCTGTCGACCCTCTACGTCGGCGTCGATGTCAGCCAGTTCGCCGTCGGATCGATTCAAGCGGCCACGCTGCACCTGATGGGTCACTACACGCCGGTGCTCGGCGGGCAGGCCTCCGTGGTGGTGCGCTCGGGAAACACTGTGCTCGGCTCCCACCGGCTCGACGAGTCCGGCGTGCTCGACCTCACCGGCACCATCCCGGCCGCGTCGATCCAGTCCAACGTCGGGATCGCTCTGGAACTGCGGTACATCCCCAGCCAACAATGTGGACCACTCAACGACCGCATCCAGTTCACCCTCGACCCGAATTCGACGATCGCCGTAACCGCTGGAGATCACAACCGCGGTGGGTTCCCCGTCCTGCCAATGGCATTCACGCCGGACTTCGACGTGGTGGTCGACTCACCCGAGCATCTGCGCTTCGCCGCCGAGGCGGTCAACCTCATGGGCCAGCAGACCGCCCTGACGCTGCAGCCGCGGCTCAGCACCCTGCCCACTGCGGCGGCCAGCGGCCGCGGCCTGCTGGTGGTCGCCCGCGGGGAGGACCTGTCCCGCGCCGGACTGACACCCACCGTCGTTTCGAAGCAGGGCAGCACGGTCGATTTCCGCGGCGATCCGGACACCGACGTCAACCTCAACGGCCCGCTCGGCGTCCTGCAGGTGTTCTCCCAGAACAACCGAACGATCCTCGCGGTGGACGGGACCGATGACTGGTCGCTGGTCTCGCGTAGTTTCGACTACATCCGGTCGCTGGACTCACGCTGGGCGTCACTGACGGGTGACGTGGTGGCCACCGGCGCGGCCGCCCAGACGGTGAACCTCACACTGCGCGAGGGTGGTCCGCTGATCAACGACTACCCAGGCGACGGCTGGAAGTGGTGGGCCTGGGCGTCGGCAGCAGCAATCGGCGCCGCCGTGATCGGGGCGATCGGCATCCTGGTCTGGCGACGGCGCCGGCGGCCGCCCCAAGAGGTCCCCGACGAGTGATGCGGTGACCGTACTGACCATGGGCCGCCCACCGGCCGCGGTGCGCGACGAAGTGCCCGACCCGCTCGACCGTCTTCCTCCCGGCCGGGCACGCGGCGTGGCGCTCTTCGCGGTGCTGGCCGTGCTGTACTTCGCCGTCGGCTACCTCTTGGTCATGCGGTACAACCTGTTCGACCCGGACTCGACGAGCCGGGTGGCCAACGCCGATTACGTCACGGCGAGCCGGGATCCGCACCTGTCCGCGGTTGGCTTCGTGTGGAATCCGTTGCCGAGCCTCGTCGAAATCCCCATCCTGCGGTTTGCCCACTGGTGGCCGGAACTGCGCAGCCACGGTGTCGCCGGTGTGGTGCAGAGCGCGTTGTTCATGGCCGGTGCAGCGGTGATGGTGCGCCGCATCGCTCTCGACCGCGGTGTCGGGTCCGGCTGGCGCCGGATCGCCGTCGCCGCCTTCGCGTTGCAGCCGATGATCGTCGTCTACGGCGCATCCGGGATGAGCGAGGCTGCCGAGATCTTCAGCATGGTGTGGTGCGTGCGCCACCTGATGCGCTGGGTCGAACAGCGTGTTGTCGCGGACCTGGCGCTGGCCGGTGTCGCACTCGGCGTCGGCTACCTGGCGCGCTATGAAGCCGTCCCCGCCGCGTGCGGGGTGGCGGTGTTCGTCGCGGTGATGGTGTTCCGCCGGGCCATACCGACGGCCCGGATCGCCAATGTCGCAGCGAATGTCGCAATCGTGCTGTTTCCCATCACCACGGCCGCCATCGTCTGGGCCGCCGCCGGATGGGTGGTCAACCAGGAACTCTTCGCGACCTTGACTTCGCGTTACGGCAACGACAGCCAAGTGGCCGTCGCGACAACAGGTAGCTCTCTGGCCAGCCGCGACCCACTCGCCGAGTGGACCGTGATCTCGACCCGCCTGCTGGGCATGCAACCCCTCGCCGGAGTAGCGGCCGCCGGTGCACTGCTCTACGCGGTGACGAGCCGTCGGCCGGCACCGCTGGTGCCGCTGATCGCGTTCGGGCCGATCCTCGCCTTTGCGGCATGGGGCGAATACACCGGCACCACCTTCGGCTGGTTCCGGTACTACATCCTGGCGATCCCGATGGTGGTGTGTATCGCGTTGTCGTGCTGGAAACCCCGGCACCCGATGCGTCGGCCCTGGCAGACCGACAATCGTGCCGCAAAACTGGGAGCGGTGTTTCTCACCCTGTCCGTGCTCGTCGGGTTCCCGGTCACGACAGTCGCCGCACTGAACCCCCGGATCGGAAATCAACAGCTGCAGTTCGGCTTCAATTCGCTACTCCACCCGGAGCGGTTCCCGGCGCAGGAACAGTGGTACCGACGGCTCTTGGCCAACGACCGGGAGCTGGCCGGTTATCTCGACAGCTTGAACCTGCCCGACGGCTCGGTTCTGATGGACACCTTCTACACCTGGGGCGTCTGGCTGAGCTCGAAGCATCCCGAGCAGTTCATCATCACCAGCGACTACGACTTCAAGGCGGCGCTGAACCGGCCGTGGCGGTCGGGTGTCAAGTACATGCTGCTCAGCAACCCTAAGACCGCAAGCCGCGACGCGATCACCGCCCGATACCCGTCGATGTGGTACAACGGCGCGGGACTCGGCGACTTGGTGCTCACGGTGTACGGCGCCGAAGGCGAGGAGAAGTTTCGGCTCTATCGGATCACCGAGCCCCGGCAGACCTGGACGGGCAGGTCTCCGCAGAGCTCCCCCTAGCCCAGCTTGCGCAGCCGCGGCGCGAGGTCCTTCTCGAACAACTCCAGGAACCGCCGCTGGTCGTGCCCAGGCGCGTGGAAGACGAGGTGGTTGAGCCCGTACTTGACGTACTCACCGACCTTCTCGACCGCTTCGTCGGGATCCGACGACACGATCCACCGCTTGGCGACCTGCTCGATCGGCAGCTCGTCGGCGGCCTTCTCCATCTCGAGCGGATCGTGGATGTTCGTCTTCTGCTCGGCAGTCAGCGACAGCGGCGCCCAGAACCGCGTATTCTCCAGCGCCAGTTCGGGATCGGTGTCATAGGAGATCTTGATCTCGATCATCCGGTCGATCTCGTCCGGGTTCTTACCCGCCGCCTCGGCGCCCTCTCTCATCGCGGGAATGAGCTTGTCCTTGTACAGCTCTTCACCCTTGCCGGAGGTGCAGATGAATCCGTCGCCCGCACGTCCGGCGTACTTGGCCACCTGCGGACCACCCGCGGCGATGTAGATCGGAATACCGCCCTCGGGCACGTCGTAGATCGACGCCCCCTTGGTGTGGTAGTACTCGCCCTCGAAATCGACCCGGTCGCCGAGCCACAGTTCGCGCATCAACCGCACGGATTCGCGCAGCCGCGCATACCGTTCTTTGAACTCCGGCCACTCGCCGACATATCCGGTGGCGATCTCGTTGAGCGACTCACCGGTTCCGACGCCGAGGAAGATCCGGTCGGGATACAGGCAGCCCATGGTGGCGAACGCCTGCGCGATCACCGCCGGGTTGTAGCGGAACGTCGGCGTCAGCACCGAGGTGCCGAGCACCAGTCGCTTGGTGCGTTCACCGACCGCCGTCATCCACGCCAGCGAGAAGGGCGCGTGCCCGCCTTCGTGCCGCCAGGGCTGGAAGTGGTCACTGACCGTGGCACTGTCCATGCCGTGCGCCTCGGCCAGCACCGCCAGCTCGACCAACTCACGAGGCGCGAACTGCTCCGCCGACGCCTTATATCCCAGTTTCAGTTCAGCCACACTGTCGTTTCTACTCCAGTCGACCCGGGCACGGCAGCCGAGGTCTCATGGCGGAGCTCAGAGCGCGAATACCTGGCCGTCCTTGGCCACCGTGGTGTTGCCACCGAAGTTCTTCCCGACGGCGTCGAGCCACTGCGAGTCGGGCAGATCGACCGGGTAGTAGTGGCTCAGGATCAGCTGCTTGGGGTTCACCGCGGCCGCCACCTCACCGACCTGCTCGGCCGAGGTGTGTGAGTTCTGCAGGTAGGTGGGGGGGAAGCTGTTGCCGTAGTAAGAATCGTCGAGGGTGATCATCGCCTCGTGTACGAGGATGTCGGTGCCCTGAGCGAGCCGGATGAGGTTGTCCGACTTGGTGGTGTCTCCCGAGAAGGTGATCGACACGGCGGGGTTCTTCAGATCGAAGCGGAAGGCGAACGCGGGGTAGACGTCGTAGTGCGACACCAGCGTGGCGGTGACGACCATGTTGTCGTCCTCCATTACCGGAAAGGGTGCGGTCCGCGGTGATCGGTCGCGATAGTTCGACCCTGGGGGAACGGCGATTTCGTGCACCCGCACCAGGTTCTGGATGTCGTCGATCCCGACGTCCCTGATGAAGATATTGCTGGTGTAGGCGAACGCCTTGTGCAGTGCCTCGGTGGTGGCGGCGAGGCCGGGAGTCGGGTCAGCCGGGTTGACCGTGGGCGGGTGAGGGTCGCCGAGCTCGCTGGGTGGCAGGCCACCGGCGGGGCCGGGACCGTAGACCCGGACGGGAGCCTTGCCGTGCGGCGCCTTGTAACCGCCGGAGAGGAAGAAGCTGTAGTAGTCGACGATGTGGTCGGTGTGCAGGTGCGTGATGAACATGGCGTTGAGATCGTCGAAGCTCAAGCCGGCGTTGGTGAACGCGTTCAGCGAGCCGAGGCCGCAATCGATCACATAAAGCGCACTGCCGAGCTTCAGCGCCGTCGAGATGCCGTAGCTGTTGGCCGACGGCGGGGGTCCCGCCGCGACGCCCAAGGTGATGAGGGCGTTGTCGGGCAAAGGTAGCCCTGTGCCCGCCGGGGCCTGCGGAGCCACCCTGGCCGGGTTGGCCGAACCGGTCAGCACCGCCGATCCGAGAACCGCTGAACCAGCCACCAGTGCCGATCTTCGGGAAATCGCGTTCAGTCGACGTGTGTTGTCATGGTCGCAGCGCTCAGTCACGCCGAGAGCGTACTGCGGCCGCAGCGAATTTTCGTGCTGCGCATGCGGACGTTTGGTGAATCTGGTCAGTCGGGTTCGCCCCTAGACTCGCCAGCATGGCACCGGTCCTCACCGCTGTTACCGACCGCGTCCACATGGCGCACACTCCGCTGGTCAATTGGACACTGGTCACCGACGACGACGGCGTCATGCTGATCGACGCCGGCTTCCCCGGAGACCGTGATGAGGTTCTGGCCTCGCTGCGCGAACTGGGATTCGGCCCGTCCGATGTGCGCGCCATTCTGCTCACCCACGCCCACGTCGACCATCTCGGCTCGGCAATCTGGTTCGCCAAGACCCATGCCACACCGGTCTACTGTCACGCCACCGAGGTCGGCCACGCCAAACGGGAATACCTCCAACAGGCCTCCCCCAGAGACCTGGCGTTGCACGCCTGGCAGCCGCGTTGGGTGAAGTGGTCGCTGGACATCGTGCGCAAGGGCGCGCTGTCGCATGAGGGCATCTCCTCCGCCGGCGCACTGACCGAAGACGTCGCCGAGACCCTTCCCGGACGCCCGCTCGCGGTTCCGACGCCGGGCCACACCGGCGGGCACTGCTCCTACATCGTCGACGGCATCCTGGTCAGCGGTGACGCACTGGTCACGGGCCACCCGCTGGCCACGAGACCCGGGCCGCAACTGCTGCACCGAGTGTTCAACCACGACGAGCAGGCGTGCGCCCGCAGCCTGGCCGCACTGGCGATGCTCGAGACAGAGGTGCTGATCCCCGGCCACGGCGATGTCTGGTACGGCCCCATCCGCGAGGCAACCCGTCAGGCGTCGGCGCGCTGAGCCGCGCCCGGCGCCGGCACCAGGTTCTCCCGGAGCGCCGCCCCTCGGGGTGAGGTGCCACACCGAGGCGCAGAGCGCTTTCCGCCATCACACCACTGTCTAACGCGCAGCGGCAGAAGGCATTCCGCAATCGGAGTTTGTGCTCACGCTGATTTCAAATTCGGCCAGCTGGGCCCGCTGTCAGCTCCTTGAGGAAGGCGACCGGATAGACCTCACCCTCGGCGGCGAGCGGTTCGGCGAGGCGGCGGTAGCCGGCGCTGCCGTAGAGCGCCTCGGCTTCGGGCTGGCGATCACCCGTCGTCAGATAGATCCGGCGGTACCCCCGGTCGGCGATCTCGGCCTCCAGCACGGTCAGCAGCGCCTTGCCGTGGCCCTTGCGCCGGTGCCCGCTGTCGGTCCAGATCCGCTTGAGTTCGGCGGTCTCGGCATCGAAGCGGCGGAAGGCACCGCCGGTGACCGGTACATCGTCGAGCAACCCGATCAGCATGGCGCCGCCGGGCGGCCCGAACTCCTTGGCCGGGAAGCCGAGCAGCCACCGCATGACGCCCGCTTCGGTGCCGTCGTACCGAGTCGCGTACTCGACGGCCAGCTCGGCCAGCAGGGGTTGCGCCAACGGGTCATCCTGGCGGACGTGGACAAAACGCAAGTCGTTCACCGAGCGTGCAGTCACGGCTTCGAGTGTGCCCGCACGGCGGTCGCACGCCTGCCCCGACCACCGTCAACGCACAATGGATATGCCCGCAGCCAGCGAAAAGGCCGTCGCCACGTCACCCTTTCCGCCGGCAAATTGACGCCTGTAAAGTTCCATCTCATGGACAACATTCGCGGCAAGACCATCGCTATCACCGGCGCGGCCCGAGGTATCGGCTACGCCACCGCCAAGGCGCTGCTGCAACGCGGTGCCCGCGTGGTGATCGGCGATCGTGACGTGGCTCTCGAGGAATCCGCGGTCGCCCAGCTCAGCAAGCTCGGGCCGGTGTCCGGTTACCCGCTCGACGTCACCGACGCCGAATCGTTCGCCACCTTCCTGGACAAGGCACGCGCCGACGGCGGCGGGCACATCGACGTACTGATCAATAACGCCGGTGTCATGCCCGTCGGCCCGTTCCTGGACCACCCCGAGCAAGCGGTCCGCAGCGCGGTCGAGGTCAACTTCTACGGCGTGCTCACCGGGTGTCGGCTGGTGCTGCCCGAGATGGTCAAACGACGTAGCGGCCACATCGTCAACATCGCCTCGCTGGCCGGCATGCTGGCCATCCCCGGCCAGGCACTCTATGCGGGAACCAAGTTTGCCGTGGTGGGTCTGACCACCGCCCTGTCCGACGAGTTCGCACCGCAGGGCGTCGACGTCAGCTGCGTCATGCCGACGTTCACCAACACCGAGCTGATCGCGGGTACCAATGCCACCGGCGCCAACAAGCCGGTGCAGCCCGAGGACATCGCCGCGGCCGTCGTGAAGACGCTGGACCAGCCCAAAACCGCGGTGTCCGTGCCATATCCGCTGCGTTTCGTCGCCGCGGCGACCGCGTTCCTGCCGCCGCGCGGGCGGCGCTGGCTGTCGAAGAAGATGGGCACCGACCGGGTGTTCCTCGATGTCGACACCACGGCCCGGGCCGCCTACGAGCAGCGCGCCCAGGCCGCCACCGGCGTGCTGGAAACCCCGGACAGCTAAGCGAGCACCGGCACGGCGTCGCCGTGCCGGTAGGCCTCGACCTCCTCGATGTGGGCTAGCAGGACTTCCGGCGCGACGACGTACACCGCCCCGTGCTCCGCCCCGGCCGTTCCGACGAGCACCGCGGATACCCGTTCGGGGAAGTCGTCCCCATCCCCGGTGAAGCTGATCCACGCCCGGGTCACCGTCTCGTGGCGCTCGTCGGAGAACTCGGCGGCCGACGGCTGGTAGAACCAGCTGAGCAGAGTTTCGGTCGAGAAGTCGGTGTCGAACGTCCAGCCGCGGGAGATCAACCACTGGTCGAACGTCTCGACCGCCTGACCCAGTTCGTCGTCGAAGTCGTCGCCGACCAGAGTCTCCATCACCTGCTCGGGAATCCAGCGCGCGTCACGCGTGGACTGGCGCTTCTTGCGGCGAGCCTTCTTGGCGTCCGAGCTGCGCGACACCGCTACCCCAGCGCGCGATCGAGGTCCGCGAGCAGATCCTCGGTGCCCTCCAGGCCGATCGAGATCCGCACCACCCCGTCACCCAGCCCGATCGAGGCGCGGCCCTCGGGGCCCATCGCACGGTGGGTGGTGGTGGCCGGGTGGGTGATCAGCGATTTGGCGTCGCCGAGGTTGTTCGAGATGTCGATCACCTGCAGCTTGTCCAGCACCTCGAAGGCGCGGTCTTTACCACCGTCGAGTTCGAAGGTGACGACGGTGCCGCCGCCGGACATCTGCCGCTTGGCCAGGTCGTACTGCGGATGCGACGCCAGATACGGATAACGCACCCAACGCACGGCGGGATGGCCTTCGAGGAACTCCGCGACGCGCTGCGCCGAGGAGTTGCTGTAGTTCACCCGCACCGACAGCGTCTCCAGCCCCTTGAGCAGCACCCAGGCGTTGAACGCGCTCAGCGCCGGTCCGGTGTGGCGCATGAGCTTCTGCACCGGCCCGTCGATGTACTCCTTGTCGCCCAGGATCGCCCCGCCGAGCACCCGGCCCTGGCCGTCGATGTGCTTGGTACCGGAGTACACCACCACGTCCACCCCGAGCGGAATGCCCTGCTGCAGCAGCGGGGTGGCAAAGACGTTGTCCAGCACCACTTTTGCACCCGCAGCGTGGGCCATCTCGGAGACGGCGGCGATGTCGACCAGCGACTGCATCGGGTTCGACGGGGTTTCGAAGAACACCGCCTGGGTGGGCTTGCTCAACGCTTCTTCCCACTGTGCGAGGTCGTCGCCGTCGACGAACACGGTCTCCACACCCCAGCGCGGCAGGATCTCGTTGCACACCACGAAGCACGAGCCGAACAGGCTGCGGGCGGCCACCAACCGGTCGCCGGCACCGAGCAGCGCGCCCAGCGCGGTGAACACCGCCGACATGCCCGACGCCGTGGCGAACGCCGCGGGCGCGCCCTCGATCAGCCGCAGCCGCTCCTCGAACATCGAGATCGTCGGATTGCCATAGCGGGAGTACACATAGCGGTCGATCTCTCCGGTGAACGCTTTTTCGGCCTCCGACGCCGAGGAGTAGACGTACCCGGACGTCAAGAACAGCCCCTCGGCGGTCTCCTCGAACCCGGAGCGCAGCAACCCGCCGCGCACCCCGATGGTGGCCTGGCCGACGCCCTCCGGCAGCGGCGCCGGGATCCGCACCGACGGCACGTCGCCGTCGGTCACGACTGCTTCCAGGGCAGACCCAGTGCGCGCCAGCCGTTGACGCCGCGGTGACCGTTCTGGTCGAGCTGGCCCTCGAAGCCGTCGAGCATGTTGTAGGAGGGTGCGATTCCCGCGGCGGTGGCCGTCTCGGCAGCCGGGATGGACCGATTGCCGGAGCGACAGAGAAAGACCACCGGACGCTCACCGGGAGTCACACCGGCGGCGACCAATTCGTCGATGAAGGCGTCGTTGTGCTGACCGTTGCTGCGGTTCCACTCCACGAACACCACGTTGCGACCGAGGGCGGACAGATCCGGTACACCGACCCAGCGCCATTCGGTCTCGGTGCGGCAGTCCACCAGCACCGCGTCGGGGTTTTCGCTGAGCAGCTTCCAGCTCTCCTCGGGGGTGATGTCTCCTGCATAGCTCACGCGCGTGAGTCTTCCATACCGCCCTGAGCTAGACCGGCCCCGGCGAGCAGACGGTCCAGTTTCCGCCCTCCCGGACGAACGTCGTGGGCGTGGCGATCTTGCTGTCCGGGGTGTGCTCGAAGTGGTAGACGACGGTGCCGGTGGCCCGGTCGCCGTCGATGCGCACCCCGGTGACGTCGTCGACGAACCGCGCACCCTGGGCGATCTTCGACTTCTGTTGGCGGGCAAGGACGTCGGCTTCACTGCCCTGCTGCGCGGCGCAGGTGTAGGTCCGAAAGTCGGCGTAGTTGGCCCGTTGCAGGGCGTCGTTCTGGCCGACCGCGGCGCGGCTGACCTTCAGTTCCTCGCTCATCCCGTCATCTCGGAACAGCCACGAGATCCCGACGGCGGCGAGCACCAGCACGGCCACACTCAGCGCGATCAGAATCGGCATCGGGCTGGCGCCGTCGCCTCCCGGCTCGGTCACGGCTGCCACAGCCTGCGCAACGCGGCCGACACCTGCCGGACCCGGTCGCGGGCGGTGGTGACGTCGGGCCCGGTAGCCAGCGCCAGGCCCAGCCGCAGCCGCGACGCCCCCTCGTGGCGGCCGAACAGCCGGACGTCGCTCTCCGGGACGGCCAGCGCCTCGGCCAGTACGGCCGGTTCGGCGTCGGGGCTGGCGCTGGTCTCGTCGGCGCCGCTGTAGGTCACCTCGGCGGCACCGGGCGAGATCATGATGGTGTCCACCGGCAGGCCCAGCACCGCTCGGGCGTGCAGTTCGAACTGCGAGAGCCGCTGGGTGCGCAGTGTGACCAGCCCGCTGTCGTAGGGGCGCAGGCTGACGTCGGAGAAGTACACCTCGTCGCCGCGGACCAGCAGTTCCACCCCGAAGACGCCGTGCCCACCCAGGGCGCGCACGATCCGGGCGGCCACCGACTTGGCGGCGCCCAGCGCAGCGACGGTCATCTGCTGGGGCTGCCAGACCTCCAGCACACCGCCGTCGATCTGACGGTGCCCGATCGGCTCGCAGAAGTGCAGCGCCGGTCCGTTGGGCCCGTCGGTGCGCACGGTCAGCAGCGTCACCGCGTAGTCGATCTCTACCACCGTCTCGGCCAGCACCCGGTTGTGCGGAACCCGCCCACCGGCGGCGACGGCGCGCTGCCAGGCCGGTTCGACATCGTCGGGCCGCAGCAACACCGACTGGCCCTGCCCGGGTACGCCGATCACCGGCTTCACCACCAAAGGAAAGCCGGCGTGCTCGGCGACGGCGGTCAGTTCCTCCACCGAGCCGGCGAACCAGAACGGCGCGGTCGGCAGGCCGAGTTCGTCGGCGGCCAGGCGGCGCATGCCTTCGCGGTCGAGACTGAGCTGGGTGGCGTGGACGGCCGGCACCACCTGAGTGGAGCCGCTCTCGGCGGCCGCGCGCAGCGCGTCGATGGCCACGGCGTTGGTGTCGACCACGACGTAGGCGGGCTCCACCTTGGCGATGGCGGCGGCCAGCTCCTCGGGGTCGGTCATCTTCACGACCAAGGCCTCGTCGGCGACGTCGTGGGCGGGGGCGTCGGCGTAGCGGTCGACGGCGGTCACCTCGGCCCCAAGCCGCTGGAAGGCCAGCACCAATTCGCGGCTCAGCTCACCGGATCCCACCAGCATCACACGCATGATGCCCAAGGATAGGTGGGCTCAGCCCCGTGCCGGCCAGTGCCAGGGCGGCTGGTCGAGCAGGCCCTGGCCGACGATGGCGGTCTCGCCGGTCGATTTCGTCAGCTCGATGGTGTTGACGTCGCCCTGGGTCTGCAGCGCATCGACCAGCGCCACGGCATGGCTGACGACGACGACCTGGGACCGTTGAGAGCAGCGTGCGATCAGGCCGGCGAGCGCAGGCAGCAGGTCGGGATGCAGGCTGGCCTCCGGCTCGTTGAGTACCGTCAGCTCGGCTGGCCGGGGACTGAGCAACGCGGCCACCCACAGCAGGTAGCGCAGGGTGCCGTCGGACAGTTCGGCCGCGGTCAGCGCCCGCTGCATTCCCGGCTGGCGCAGCGTCACCTCGAACCGGACGTCGTTGCTGCGGATCTCGACCCGGCTGCCGGGGAAGGCATCGTCGACCGTCTCGGCCAGGGCGGCGGCGTCGCCGATCTCGATGATGGTTTGCAGGGCGGCCGCCAGGTCAGAGCCATCGTGGCTCAACGCGGGCGTCCGGGTGCCGATCTGCGGCCGGCGCGCGGGCGCGGCAGCGTCGGTGCGGACGTGGTCGTAGAACCGCCAAGACCGCACCCGTTCGCGCAGCGTCAGCAGTTCCGGGGCGGACTGCGGGTCGGCGAGCTCGCTCAGCATGCTGTCGAAGGGACGCAGCGCGGTAGACGCGGTACCCCAGCCGCCCGGGCCGTCGTCGTCGCGGATGCGCACCACCGGCCCCGATCGCTCGGCGAGCAGCGCCGCGGGCCGCAGCACAGGTCCGGCCCACACCGCCTCGGACTTGATCTCGGGATCCAGGTTGAAGGCGGTCTTCCCCGGGACAGGGACACCGAAGTCCACGGCGTAGCCGAAGTCCTCACCGGCGAAGCCGAGTTTGAGGCTCGCCGGGCCCTTCTGCCCCGATCCGGCCCACATCGTCGAATTCAAGCCGCCCTCGCGGGCCAGGGCGTTGACCGCGCCGTTGCGCGCCGAGTCGGCCAGCAGTCGCAGCGCGCGGTACAGGCTGGACTTGCCCGCACCGTTGGCGCCGGTCACGACGTTGCATCGGTGTAGCGGCACGACCAGTCGACGCAGCGATCGATAGTTCTCCACGGCGACGGTGTCGAGCACGGCGCCACCTTAACCAGGGGGTACCGACAAGTCGGCGCGGAAGCCCGCCATCGCGGCCAGCACGGCGGTGAATACCCGGTGCGCGGCGTCGAGGTCGGAATCGGGCAGCTCAGCCAGGGCCCGATGGGTGTGGGTGGCCAGCGGGGTGAAGAACGCCCGGCCCACCTCCATGCCGTGGTCGGCATAACGCAGGATCACCTTGCGACGATCGGCTGGATCGGACTCCCGGCGCAGATGGCCCGAGGCGATCATCCGCTCGACGAGATAGGTGATCGCCGCCCCGGAGACTCCCATCCGGTCGCGCAATTCGCCCGCGGTCAGCGGTACACCGGCGTTGTCGGCGACCATGACGTGCACCAACGCCCGGAAGTCGTTGGCCGACAGGTCATGGGTTCCGGCGAACACCCGTCCAATCTGGTCGGCTTCGGCCGACAGCGACTGGACGTCGGCCACAACGGCTGACTCCAGGGCGGCGCGAGCCGGTTGGTTCATGCCACCACCATATCTGTTAATTAGATGAACTGTTCAGAATCTGAAGCTATTCTGGGTGCCATGCACCGTGGGGCACCACTCCGCCGATCCGCGTGGGAGCGCATCGGCGCACTCGTCAGCGGCCGCCTGTCCTGGGTATTGGCGCTGGTCATCGCGATGATCGGCGGTGGCCTGATCGGACTGGTCGGGCAGAACGACGCGGCCGACCAGTCTCCGGTGTCGCTGCCCCCCGGCGCCGAGTCGGCCCGCGTCGCCGACACGCTCAAGCAATTTCCCGGCGGCAAGCAGGCACCGGTGATCCTGGTCGTCAGCCGCACCGACGGCGGCGCAATGACCTCGACCGACTTGGCGGCCGCCGAGGAGGCCCGGGCCCGGATGCTGGCCGTCACCGGGACCCCGGGACCCCCGATACCCGTCGTCGCCTCAACCGACCGCAAGGCCGCGCTGACGCCTGTCCCGGTCGACTCCACACTGTCCGGCTTCGCGCTCAACGACATGGTGAAGTCGCTGCGCGAGGCGGCTAAGACCGGCCTTCCCGCCGAGCTGGCGGTCAACGTCACCGGCGGCCCAGCATTCGGCGCCGATATCGCCAACGCGTTCTCCGGAGCCAACGTCACCCTGCTGGCGGTCACCGGGGCCGTCGTCGCCCTGTTGCTCATCGTCACCTACCGCTCGCCGGTGCTGTGGCTGGTGCCGCTGCTGGTCATCGCCTTCGCCGACCGGCTCGCCGCCGTCGTGGGGTCGGCCATCGCGCAGGCCACCGGAATGACCGCCGACGGCTCGACGTCGGGCATCACCAGCGTGCTCGTGTTCGGCGCCGGCACCAACTACGCGCTGCTGTTGATTTCGCGTTACCGCGAGGAATTGCGCCGCGCCGGCGGGCATCGTGCGGCCCTGCAGACCGCGGTGCGTTTCGCCGGGCCGGCGATCGTGGCCAGTAACGCCACCGTCGTGCTGGCGTTGCTCACCCTGTTGTTCGCCTCCTCACCGAGTACCCGCAGCCTGGGTGTGCAGGCTGCTTCGGGGCTGGTAGTCGCGGCGGTCTTCGTGCTGCTGGTACTGCCGCCGCTGCTGGCGCTGTTCGGGCCGAAGTTGTTCTGGCCCTTCATCCCCCAGCCCGGCGGGGAGGAGATCACCACCACCGGCGCCTGGCATCGGGTGGCCGACTGGGTGTCGCGCCACGCTGGGCGGGTCGCGGTCACCTCCATCGCGGCGCTGGCCCTGCTGACCACCGGTCTGCTCGTAACCCCGGTGGGGCTCAACCAGATCGACCAGTTCCGGGTCAGCGCCGACTCGGTCACCGGGTATCGGACCCTATCCGCACACTTCCCCGGCGGAACAACGGACCCGACCCGGGTGATCGGCAGCTCCGCGAAGGCCGATGCACTCACCCGGGCCATGCAGGACACCCCCGGCGTCGTCTCGGTGACCCCGGCCGGTCAGACCGGCACCGGCCTGAGCCAATGGCAAGTCGTCGGCGACGCCGCGCCCGCATCCCAGTCCGCGTTCGGTACCGTTGCCGCACTGCGCGATTCGGTGAAGAAGGTCGATCCGTCGGCAATGGTCGGTGGTGCCGACGCCCAGGCTCTGGACGCCAAGGACGCCGCGATCCACGACCGGTGGGTGGTCATCCCCGCCATCCTGGTGGTGGTTCTCGCGGTCCTCTATGTGCTGCTGCGGGCCGCGCTGGCACCACTGGTCCTGGTGGCGGCGACGGTACTGTCCACCATGGCCGCGCTCGGCATGGGCGGGTGGGTCAGTGTCCATCTGCTCGGCTTCCCGGCACTCGACAGCACCACGCCGCTGTTCGCGTTCCTGTTCCTGGTCGCCCTCGGTGTGGACTACACAATCTTCCTGGTCACCCGCGCCCGTGAGGAGACACCGCAGCACGGAACCCGCGGCGGTATCGTGCGCGCGGTATCGGCCACCGGGGCCGTCATCACCAGCGCCGGCATCGTGCTGGCGGCGGTGTTCACCGTGCTCGGTGTGCTGCCACTGATCGTGCTGACCCAGCTCGGCATCATCGTGGGCCTGGGCATCCTGTTGGACACCTTCGTGGTGCGTACGGTCGTCATCCCCGCGTTGTTTACCCTGATCGGCCCGCGGATCTGGTGGCCGGCGTTCCGGCGCGACGAGATCGAGCAGAACGCCTGACCCACCGGGGGCGCGTAACGTCGTGTCGTGTCGTGTCGTGTCGTGTCGTGTCGTGTCGTGACGTGACGCTCCCCCGCTGCCGGCATTGGACGGGCCTGAAGTCCGTGCCGGTCAGCCGGTGACCTCGTGAGGGTCAGTCCTTGAACTGGTCGCGATGACCTTCGAAGACGCCGGCGCGGGCCAGCAGCAGGCTGCTGACGACCAGCACCCAGAACGGGAAAGCCAGGGTCAGCCACATGCTGATGTCGCTGGCGATCATCAGCGCCACGGCCAGCACGTAGCTGACGATCACCAGCCAGCGCGGCATCAGCTCAGTGCGCAGCCAGATGGTGGCCAGCGAGATCATGAACACCGCGGCCATCCGCAGCGCGTAGGTCTTCGACAGCGCGAGCACCACCATCTGTCCGAAGACCGCCACCTCGCTGTGGCCGAGGGCGTCGGAACCCACGGCGCTGTTGCTGCCCGACAGGCCCGCACCGATCGAGCTCGTTACGAACATCATCGCCAGGAACAGCAGCCCACTGCCCAGGAATACGGTGGAAAAGAACTTGTCCTCGAACCGGCCGAACCCGTCGCGCACCACGCCGATGAACCACAGGAACGCGATACCGGCGAACGGCATCAGCACGGCGGCGATCCGCATCTTGCCGCTCGCGGCATCCAGCCACTGCGAACCGGGCTGCGCCCCCTCGGGCAGCGAGGAGCGGATCAGGATCAGATTGGCGCCGAACAACACTGCGAACACGACCCCGGCGGCTGCGGCGGCTCGCGGGGTGGTCAGGCTTTTCAGTGTGGGCGAGCGTCGTTCTGGCACGCCGCCATGGTGACAGATCTCAGGGCTGGCCGGGCAGCAGTCGCACCATCAGTCCGTGCGCCTCCGCGCAGAGCGTGCCGTCGGGGTCGGTGAGTTCGGCGTTGACGAACGCCTTGCGCCCCTGCGCCTCGCGCAGCCAGCCGCGGGCGGTCAGATCGGTGTCGATCGGGGTGACGTTGCGATAGTCGACGTGCAGGTAGGCGGTGCGGCTGATCGGGCGACCGGTGGCGTGGATGACCATGCCGAACACCGAGTCGAACAGCAGCGGCAGCACCCCACCGTGCACCGCATAGTTGCCGCCCACGTGGAAGCGGCTGAACCGCACGCGCAGCTCGACCCCGTCGGCATCGAACTTGCCCACCCGATACGGCGGCATCAACAGGCTGCCGGCGCCGGGCAGGCTGGGCACCCGGCTGGCCGGACCGACGCCCTCGGCGGCTTCGAACGGGCTCAGCAGATCCACCAACTCCTCGGCACGGTCGGCGGCGGCGCTCCAGGTGTCGGAATCCGGATCGGCGCTGACGGCGAGGTCCTGCGCGCGGCGCATGGCGGCGATGAATCGGCCGAATCCCGGTCCCGGGCGCGCGGGCTCGAACTTCGGGAAACCGCCGTGCTTGTCGTAGTCGGGGTCCAGACCGCGCTCGTCGGTCATCCGCGAGGCGCCAGGATGTCGCGGCGCACGATCGTCTGCTCCCGCCCCGGGCCGACCCCGATACACGAAACATGAGCGCCGGCAAGCTCTTCCAGACGCAGCACATAGTCACGGGCCTTGGCGGGCAAATCGGAGAACTCGCGGGCCGCCGAGATGTCCTCCCACCAGCCGGGCAGCTCTTCGTAGATCGGCTCGGCGCGGGCGATGTCGCTCTGGGTCATCGGCATCTCGCTGGTGCGCTTGCCGTCAACCGTGTAGCCGACGCAGACCGGAACGGTCTCCAGGCTGGACAGCACGTCGAGCTTGGTCAGGAAGTAGTCGGTGATGCCGTTGACCCGGGTGGCATACCGGGCGATCACCGCGTCGAACCAGCCGCATCGCCGGGCCCGCCCCGTGGTGACCCCGACCTCGCCACCCGTCTTCGACAGGTAGGCGCCGTACTCGTCGAACAGCTCGGTGGGGAACGGTCCGGATCCCACTCGGGTGGTGTAGGCCTTGAGGATCCCGAGCACAGTGGTGATGCGGGTGGGGCCGATGCCGGAGCCGACGGCCGCGCCACCCGCGGTGGGGTTCGACGATGTCACGTACGGATAGGTGCCATGGTCGACGTCGAGCAGCGTGCCCTGAGAGCCCTCCAGTAGCACCGTCTCACCGGACTCCAGCGCCGAGTTGAGCAGCAGCCGGGTGTCGGCGATGCGGTGCTTGAACCCCTCGGCCTGCTCGAGCAGGGTTTCGAGCACCTCGTCGGCGTCGAGCGCCTTGCGGTTGTAGATCTTGACCAGCACCTGGTTCTTGAACTCCAGCGAGGCACCGATCTTGGCGGCCAACAGGTCGCGATCCAGGACGTCGGCGACGCGGATGCCCATCCGAGCGATCTTGTCCTGGTAGCACGGGCCGATACCGCGGCCGGTGGTGCCGATCTTCTTGCTGCCCATGTAGCGCTCGGTGACCTTGTCGATCGCCACGTGATACGGCATCAACAGGTGAGCGTCGGCCGAGATCAGGAGCCCTGAGGTGTCGATGCCACGGTCTTCGAGGCCGGAGAGCTCGGTGAGCAGAACTCCGGGGTCGACGACCACGCCGTTGCCGATCACGTTGGTGACCCCGGGGGTGAGGATCCCCGACGGGATCAGGTGCAACGCGAAGTTCTCGCCGTTGGGCAGGACCACCGTGTGGCCGGCATTGTTGCCGCCCTGGTAGCGCACCACCCACTGCACACGCCCACCGAGTAGATCGGTGGCTTTACCTTTGCCCTCGTCACCCCATTGGGCGCCGATGAGGACGATTGCCGGCATGGCGTAATCTCCCGCCTGATCTGCATAAAAACACGGTCCAGCCGGTGACCCACCCTATCGGAGCCCGGCCCGAGGAGTGTCGTTGACCAACACCGAGGTCGTCGTGTTGCGGTTCGGGACCCGCCGAACGCCCCGGCCGCTGGCCGGGTTGCCGGTGTACGACGGCGACGACGCGGCCGGGTTCGACGCCGCGCTCCGCGCGGCCTCGCGGGTCGTCGTGGTGGGTTCCGACGCCGACCTGGCCGCGGTGCTGACCCGGCTGATGCGTACCGATCGCCTCGATGTCGAGGTCGCCCACGCACACGGGTGGCGCTCGGCGCGGCGCGCAAGAAGCGCTGTCGCACAACGGGTTCCGCTGATCCGCGACGAGTCCGGCACGGTGCTGGTCAAGGCTGCGCTCTGGCTTCCGCCCGCCGACGGGCGGGTGGTCCACGGCGAGGCGGTGGTCGATGACGAGGTGCTGTTCGACGGGGAGGTGGGCGGTGTTCGGATCGAGCCGACGGCCGCGATGCCGGGCCTGCGGGCGGCCGTCATCACCGGCGGGCTTGGTCCCCGCCGCTGGTCGACCGGCCGGGCAGCGCAGCTGGGTACCACCGGTGCCCGGATGGTGCGCGACGGGGTTCCGGCGGCCCGCGAGGTCAAACGGGCAGCGTTCTACCGGCACACCACCGGCTGGCTACGCGTCAGTTGATCGCCGGTGGTCAGGGCCTGCTCCGGTAGTTTCGTGAGGTGAGCATTCGCCCTTTGCGCCAGTCGGTGCGGCCGAGCCCGGTTTTCCTGGTGATCGTCGCGGTCACCGTGCTGGGCGGGGTGCTGGCCTGGCTGGCCGCCGAGACGG
The DNA here is from genome assembly GCF_054073305.1 of Mycolicibacterium sp. CBM1. NCBI lineage: Bacteria > Bacillati > Actinomycetota > Actinomycetes > Mycobacteriales > Mycobacteriaceae > Mycobacterium > Mycolicibacterium sp. CBM1. The sequence continues at coordinate 102,614 of NZ_JBSXPP010000010.1, forward strand.
TACGGCCACTGGCCTACGTCGGGGTGTTCATCTTCGTCATCGCCGGCTGGCTGGTGTCGCTGTGTCTACACGAATTCGGCCACGCCTACACCGCCTGGCGGTTCGGCGACCACGACGTGGCGGTGCGCGGCTACCTCACCCTCAACCCGCTGAAGTACTCCAGCCCGCTGCTGTCGCTGGGCTTGCCGTTACTGTTCATCGCCCTGGGGGGCATCGGGCTGCCCGGCGGCGCGGTCTACCTCAACACCGCCTACATGAGCGCGAGGCAGCGCACGCTGGTCAGCCTGGCCGGGCCGTCGGCCAACCTGCTGCTGGCCGTCGTACTGCTGGCGGCCACCGGGATGTTCTACGACCCCGCGCACGCGGTGTTCTGGTCGGCCGTGGCCTTCCTGGGCTTCCTGCAGATCACGGCGCTGATCCTGAACCTGCTGCCGATTCCCGGACTGGACGGGTACGCAGCCCTCGAGCCCCACCTGAGCCCTGAGACGCAGCGCGCAGTGGCCCCTGCCAAGCAGTTCGGGTTCCTGATCCTGTTGGTGCTGTTGCTGGCGCCCGCGCTCAACCAGTGGTTCTTCTCCGCGGTCTACTGGTTGTTCGAGCTATCCGGCGTCCCAGGTGCGCTGGCCGCGGTCGGCGGCCAGCTCACCCGGTTCTGGTCCGCCTGGATGTGAGGCCGGCGCGCCGCCACCGGCCTCATCGACCGTGGTGTAGCCGCTGGTCGTAAGACGCCCTGGCGATCGGGTCGGTGTCCATCATCTGATGATCGGCGCCCAGCAACGCCATGACGCGAGTGCGGGTGGCCGGCGGCAGGAGGCCGTACAGCGCCGAGACCGTCCCCAACCGCCGTGGGACGTACACCGAACTCCGGCCTCGGTGCACCGCCGCCACGATCGCTTCGGCGACAGCGTCGGGGGCACACGACCGCAGCATCGCGTGATCGGACAGGCCGGCCGACAGCTCGGTCTGGACCATGCCGGGAAACACGGTGCTGAACCCGATCCCCGAGCGGCGGTACTCGAGGGCGACCGCCTCGGTGAAACCGGCGACGGCGAACTTGGTGGCCGAATACGTCGCCACACCCCCGAAGCCCATCCGTCCCGCCGCCGAGGCGATGTTGACCACCCGTCCCCCACCCCGCGGGAGCATCCGCTCGATCGCGAGTTGGGTTCCGAAGATCACCCCGGCGACGTTGATGGCGAGCTGGCGGCCGATCGATTCCGACGATTCCTCGACCAGGGGCGTCACCGGCATCACACCGGCGTTGTTGACCAACACGTCGATCGGTCCGAGGGCATCGGTGAGCGAATCGAGGAACGTGGCGAAGCCGGCGCGGTCGGTGACGTCGAGCTCTCCCCACCAGCACCCGAGATCGGCGGCGGTTCGCTCCGCCGCAGCGATGTCGACGTCGCCGATGGCGACCTTGGCACCCGCCCGGATGAACGCCGATGCGGTCGCCGCACCGATCCCGCGTGCGCCACCGGTCACCGCCACAACGCGACCGCTGAGATTCATCCTGGTCATGTCGACTCCCTTCACGAACCGAACCGGCGTCGAAGCCCGCGGGCGCCGAGCAGCCGGGAGATGCGCCGTACCAACGCTCGCCGTGGCGCGGTGTAGGGGAACCAGGTCGGCTCCCTGTCGGGGGTGATCCGAGCCGACACGATCGCCTGCGGTCGGCAGAATTTGGCAACGGCATCCTTACCCCCGCGCGCGCCGATGCCCGACTGCTTCCAGCCCCCCTGGGGCAGAGCGAGGGTGAACAGATTGGCGAACACGTCATTGATGTTCACCGCGCCCGCATCGATGCGCCGCGCGATGGCTTCGGCGCGGCGCGCGTCGCCGCAGAAGACGACCGCGGACAGCCCGTAGCGCGAATCGTTGGCCAACCGCACCGCCTCGTGCTCGTCGGCGACGCTCATCACCGGCAGTACCGGGCCGAAGGTCTCCTCGGTCATGCAGGACATCGCGTGGTCGACACCGACGAGGACGACGGGGGTGTCGCCGTCCGGGTGGCCGGCCACGGCGGTGGCCCCGTGGCGCAGCGCGTCCTCAAGGTGTCGCCGCACGATCTCGCCCTGGGCGGGGCTGACCGGGCGACCGAAGTCCCGTCCGGGCCGCAGGGCGGCGACCTTCGCCGTCACCGCGGCGACGAACCGGTCGTAGACGGCGGCTTCGACGTAGACCCGTTCCACCGATACGCACATCTGCCCACAGTTGGCCATCGCGCCCCAGACCGCGGCATTCGCCGCGCGTTCGAGGTCGGCGTCGGCGAGCACGATCAAGGCGTCCTTCCCGCCGAGTTCCAGAGCGCACGGAATCAACCGGTCGGCCGCCGCGCGCGCAACGGCACGCCCGGTCTGCACCGAACCGGTGAACGAGACGAAGTCGACGACGTCGACCACCGCCGCACCCACATCGCCGTAACCAGTCGCCACGGCAAGCACTTCCGGAGCGCCGATCTCCGCCCAGCCGGCAACCGCGGCCGAGACCGCCGCCGGGGTCAGTTCGGAGGGTTTGATCACCACGGCACACCCGGCGAGCAGGGCAGGCACCGCATCGAGAAGCGACAGACCGATCGGGAAATTCCACGGGCTGATGACGCCCACCACCGGATAGGGCCGTCGAACCAGCAACTGCCGCTTGGTCACCGCCAACATCCCGTGTGGGCGAGGGTGGCGGTCGGCCAGAACCGAGGGGGCACGTCGGCCGTGGTAGTTGATCGCCTCGACCACGTAAGGGATCTCCAAGCCGGCCTCGGCGGGCGGCTTGGCCGTCTCGTGCGCGAGCTCCACCTCGAGCCGGGCCTGGTTGTCCAGCAACCAATCCCGATATCTGCGCAACCATCGCGCCCGCGCTGATGGCGCCAGAGCCGCCCAGCCTGGCTGCGCGGCCCGCAGCGCGGTGACGGTGGTCGCCACGGCGTCCGAGGGCGACCTCACTCGGCGGACCTGGTCAGCAGATTCCGCTTGAGCACCTTGCCGGTTTCGTTGCGCGGCAAAGCCTCGACGAAGTGGACATCGCGCGGGACCTTGTGGCGCGCGAGCCGCTCCCGCACGTAGGACCGGACGGTCTCGGCGTCGAGATCCCCGTCCGGCGCGACCACGAAGGCACACAGCCGCTGCCCGAAATCCTGGTCGGGTACGCCGACCACCGCCGCGTCGACCACCGCCGGGTGTTCGCACAACAGATTCTCCACCTCGACCGGGTAGACGTTCTCTCCGCCGGAGACGATCATGTCGTCCTCCCGTCCGTCGACGTACCACAGTCCGTGCTCATCGAAATGGCCGGTGTCACCGGTCGATAGCAGCCCGTCGAGCACGCGCTTGCCGCCGCCGTCGGTGTAACCCGAGAAGCTCAGCCCACTGGACACGTACAACGTGCCGATCGTCTCCGGCTCGGTGATGAGGCGATCGTGGGAGTCGTAGGCCGCCACCCGGCAACCCAGCGGCGGGCGTCCGACCGTACCGGGGGCCGCGCGAAGCTCGGCGGGGGTGGCGACGGTTGCCGTCGCCACTTCCGTCGAGCCGTACAAGTTGTAGAGCACGTCTCCGAAGGCGCCCAGCGTGCGCCTGCACAGATCCGGCGACAACGTCGACCCCGCGGCGAAGATCACCCGTAGCGACGACGTGTCATGGCCGGCGATGACCTCGGGGTCGACGTCGAGAAGCCGACCGAGCATGGTGGGAACCAGGACCAGCGCGCCCGCCCGGTAGGTGGTGATCGCGTCCAGCGCTGTCGACGGATCGAACCGTCGGGACAGCACGACGCGGTTACCCAGAGCCAATGCGACTGCGGTGGTGGCCAGCCCGGTCGCGTGGAACAGCGGGGCGGCAACCACGTAGGCACCGCGGCTTGGCCACGGGACGCGGTCGAGCAGCTGAGCAGACTGCAGTGGGCTGATCCGGTTGCGCGGGGCGCCCTTCGGGGCGCCAGTGGTTCCGCTGGTGAGCAATACCAGACCGCCGGGGTGGCGCGGACGACGCAGCGGACCACTGGATTGAGACCCGGCAATGCCCTCGATGGACGACCCCCCCGGCGCACCCTCGGTCCAGTTCAGCATGATGCGGACGGCACCGGGCAGCGCCGTGAACAGCGGCGAGAACTCCTCGTCTGCCAGCAGCAGACCGATGCTCTCCCGTCGGCAGACGTCGGCGAGTTGAGGACCCGCGAATCCGGTGTTGAGCAGAACAGTTCGGATGCCGACCTTGCCCGCTGCGGCCAGCGCCGACACCATGTTGCGGTGACCGCGGCTGAGCAGTCCCAGCGTCGGCACAGTGCCGTGCACACCGGCTGCCAGCACACGCGCCATGGCGTTGGAGTGCTCGTCGAGCTCACGGAACGTGAGAGTGCCGCGCTCATCGGTCAAGGCCGGGGCGTCTCCATAGCGGGTGGCGGTGTAGGTCGCCAGTCCCCCGAACGACCCGTAGCGCCGCAGCGCCACGGCGGCGGTCACCAGGGCGGCCGGGTCGACGACGTCGATCATCCCGCGCCGCTGCAGCACCGCGGCAGCTCGCAGCAGGTTCACCAGTCGCTGGCCGGTCACGTCAGACTACTGATCAGTCGGGCGACCTCGCGGGGGTTGTCGAGCTGCGGGCAGTGGCCGGAGCGCGGCAACACCACCAACGAGCTACCCGGGATCTGTTGGTGCAAGGTACGACTGGCATCGACCGGGATGATGCGGTCGCGCGCCCCATGTGCCACGACAACCGGGCAGCTCACCTGGAGATCTCGATGCCCACCGGCGGTCTCCTGCGCATACTGCAGCGCATAGCGACTCAGCGAGGCCAGCGCTGCGGGCCCGCCGACCGTGCGGCGCCACCGCGCGGTGACGGCGGGGTCGGCGACAGTGTCCGGCCCATACAGGATGCGTCGAACCGCCTGTGTGGCGACCCATTTCAGCACGCCTGCGGGGATGGGCATCATCGCGGCGGTGTTCCAGACCTGTGCCGGCACCCGCCCGCCTCGCGCCAACCGGGCCGGGAGATGGCGCGCGTTGATCGGATCGTTGAGCGCAAGAACGCCCTGCACGGCATCGGGATTGTGGTCAGCAGCGCGCAGCGCCGTGGTCGAGCCCAGCGAGTTGCCGACCAGCACGGCGGGTCCGCGCTCGGCCAGCAGCGCGTCGACAAACCCATCGAACTGCGGGAGGAGTGGACCCGACCGACGCGAGTCCGCCCAACCGAATCCGGGGAGGTCGACCGCCGCCGCACACCGGCCGGAGGCTTCCAGCTGCTCGAGGACCGGCCGCCAGGTGTCAGCGGAATCCGCATAGCCGTGCAGGAGCAGGACGGGCGCCCCGTTGCCGCCGACCGACAGGACCCGGGTGCGTACTCCGTCGTAACACCCCGTGCCGGTGTCGATCATGCCGAGAGCAGGCCTTTGGCGATGTGGGTCACCTGAACTTCGTTGCTGCCGGCGTAGATCATCAGCGATTTGGCGTCCCGGGCAAGTCGCTCCACGTGATACTCGGCCATGTAACCGTTGCCGCCGAAGAGCTGCACCGCCTCCATCGCGACGTCGGTGGCGGCCTGTGACGAGTAGAGCTTGATCGCCGAGGCCTCGGCAAGCGACGGCAGCCGGCCCCGCGCAACTGCTTCCAGAGTCTGGAAGACCATGTTCTGCACGTTCATCCGAGCCACCTCCATCTGCGCGAGCTTCAGCTGGATGAGTTGGAACTGCCCGATGTTCTTGCCCCACAGCGTGCGCGTCTTCGCGTAGTCGATGCACAGCCGATGGCATTCGTTGATGATGCCGAGCGACATCAATGCGATGCCGATCCGCTCACCGGCGAAATTGGCTCTCGCACTGTCCCGCCCGTCGCCGGCGCCGTGCTGCTCGGTCTCGCCGAGCAACCGGTCGGGACCCAGGCGGACATTGTCGAAGAACAGCTCCCCGGTCGGGGAGGACATCATGCCCATCTTCTTGAACGGCGTGCCCTGGGTCAGCCCGGGCATCCCGGCGTCGAGCACGAAGGTCAGTACCGGCCGGTCGCGCTTGGCGACACCGCTATCTGGCCCCTCGTCGAGCTTGGCGTAGACCACGATGACGTCGGCGTCCGGGCCGTTGGTGATGAAGGTCTTCTGGCCGTTGAGCACATAGTCCGAGCCGTCGCGCCGGACATAGGTCTTCATACCGCCGAATGCGTCGGATCCGGCATCGGGTTCGGTGATGGCCCACGCTGCGATCTTCTCCAGGGTCATCAACTCCGGCAGCCAGCGCTCCTTCTGTGCGAGCGTTCCCCGGCTCATGATGGTCGACGCCCCCAACCCGAGACTGACGCCGATGGTGGAGAGCAGTCCGATACTCACCGAGGCGATCTCGGTCACCAGAACCGCCGCCATCGACACCTGGGCGCCGAGGTCCCCGAGCCCGCCGCCGCGGGCTCGGGACTGCGCGGTCTCGCCGGCTTCGGCTCGCGCGCGTTCCCGGTCCAGCATCGTCTTCACCGCCTCGGCGGCCATCGCGTCGAGACCGAACTCGCTGAACAGCTTCCGCGCGATCGGATACGGCGAACGGCTCCCGCTCTCGAGTTCCTCCAGATGCGGCCGGATCTCCTTGGCGATGAACTCGCGAACGGTGTCGCGCATGATGATGTCGGTGTCCGACCATTCGATCATCGGTAAAACTTCCTCGTAGTCAGTGCGACGGGCGGGTCAGGACGGCAGTCGCTGGGCGATGTCGTCGACGGTCCAGATCTGATCGGTTTCGATGGTGGCGACGTCATGCCATCCCCGCAGCAACGAGATCGCACCGCCTTGCACGGCGTACACCCGCCCGGTGACCGGGCACTTGTCGCTGGCGAGGTAGGCGACCAGGGGCGCGATGTTGGCCGGCGAGAACAGGTCGACTTCGCCGTCCTCGGGTTCGGCCATCAACTCGCCCATGCCCGGGGTGGCCAGCGTGAGCCGCGTGCGCGCGACCGGGGCGATGGCGTTGACCCGAACGCCGTAACGCTCCAACTCCTCGGCGGCGATCTGGGTGAGCGCGGCGATGCCGGCCTTGGCCGCGCCGTAGTTGGCCTGGCCCGCGTTGGGCAGTGTGACGCCGGAACCCGACGCGGTGTTGATGACCGCTGCCTGCGGCTGCTCGCCGGCCTTGGACTGGTTCTTCCAGTACTCGGCGGCGTGCCGCAGCATTGCGAAGTGGCCCTTGAGATGCACGGCGATGACCGCGTCCCACTGCTGCTCGGCCATTCCCGCAATGAACGCGTCGCGCAGAATACCGGCGTTGTTCACCAGCACGTCGAGCCGCCCGAACTCGTCGACCGTCTGGCGGATGACGGAGGCCGCCCCGTCCCAGTCGGCGATGTTGGCGGTGTTGGCCACGGCACGGCCGCCGGCGGCAACGATCTCGGCGGCGACCTCGTGTGCCGGTCCGGTGTCAGTGCCGTCGCCGGTGTTGCTGCCGCCCAGGTCATTGACGACGACCGCCGCGCCTTCCCTGGCGAAGAGCAGTGCGTGTTCGCGTCCGATACCGCGACCGGCGCCGGTGATGACGGCGACCCGTCCTTCCAAGATGCCCATCGTTTTCTCCTGTGTTGTCAGTCGGCTATTTCGGCGAGTCCGTCGGTGATGACGAAGTCCTCGCCACGCGCGGTCTCGAATGCGTACGTGGTGACGCCGCCACCTGAGTGCGACCGCCAGATCCGGGTCTCGAGGTCGTCGCCGGGCAGCACCATCTTCGAGAAGCGCACGGCGAATCGCTTGAGCCGGGCCACATCCGAGCCGGCCACCTCGGTGAGCACCGCCCACGATGTGAAGGCCATGGTGCACAGTCCGTGCGCGATGATGCCCGGCAGACCGGCGTCCTTGGCGACCTCCTCGTCGAGGTGGATCGGCATGGGATCCCCCGAGGCCGGGGCGTAACGGAACGTCTGGTCGACGTCGATGTGCTGGGCCACCTTGGCCAGGGGCGCCTCGGCGCGCAAGCGCTCATCGAACTTGTGCGACGGCGCCAGTGCACCGATCTTCTTGCCGGCGTCGAATCCCCGAACGAAGCAGGTGACGTACTGCTCGTTGACCAATTCGCCGCTGTCGGTTCGGCATTCGAGCAGGATCGCGGCGCGGGTGCCGTTCTCGAGTCCTTCGTAGCCGATCATCTTCCCACGCGAGACCAGGGTGTCACCGGGACGGATCGGACGGTGGAAGAAGAAATCCTGCTCACCGTGGACTACCCGCGGCACCAACTCGACCGGCAGCACGTCGACAGTGGGCATCATCATGGCCTCGAAGACCGGGACGATGGCGAACACCGGTGGGGCGACGTCTCCGGCTCGATGCGCCGGGATCGGATCATTGGTGGCCTCCGCGTATTGCGCAATCCGCTCGCGGGTGGCCTCGAAGCGATCGTCTTCGGTCCAGCGGTCGAGTCCGCCGTCGTCGAAGGCTAGGTCGTCGGTCATGACTCAGACCGCCGCCGACGCCAGCTCTTCGAGCTTGGCAAGGGTCTTCTCGAGCTGCCGGGCGCCGTCCTTCTCGACGGCTTTGGCCAGGGCCCCCTTCACCAGAGCGCCCTCGAAGTCGCCGCTCACGGTGAATCGGGAACCGGTCGCGATCGGCTCGATGACGAAGGTGAAGTCTGCCTTGACTCCGGCCATGCCCGTGCCACCGAGCGAGAGGGTGCGGGGCGCCTCCACCGAGCGCACGGTCCACTCGATCTTGTTGGCCATGTTGAGCATCACGAGTTTGGCCGTCAGCCTCGCCCCGGACGTCAGCGTCGCCGGCGGCTCCTCGAGCCAGCGGTCGTGCACGGTGAACCACTGATCCCACGTCTGCGGGTCGGCGATGATGGCCCAGAGAGCCTCCGGGCTGGCCGACAGATCGCGGGTCGCTTCGATGTGTCCCATGGTGGTAAGTCCCTTCTTCTGAGTGGAATTCAGCGCTCGGCGCGCTGGTATGCGGTCACGACGGCCGCGCCGCCGAGGCCGATGTTGTGCTGCAGGGCTGCGGTGACACCCGGCACCTGACGCTTGTCCGCGGTGCCGCGCAGCTGCCAGGTCAGTTCGGCGCACTGGGCCAGACCGGTGGCCCCCAGCGGATGTCCCTTGGAGATGAGTCCGCCGGAGGGGTTGACCACCCACCGTCCGCCGTAGGTGGTGTCACCGGCGTCGATCAGCTTGGGCGCCTCACCTTGTCCGCACAGCCCCAGCGCTTCGTAGAGCAGAAGTTCGTTGGCGCTGAAGCAGTCATGCAGTTCGATCACCTGGAAGTCATCGGGTCCCAGGCCGGACTCGTCGTAAACCCGCCGTGCCGCTTCGACATTCATGTGATAGCCGATCAGCGCTTTGCAGGTTCCGTCGAAACTGTTGGCAAAGTCGGTGGTCATCGCCTGACCCACGATCTCGACGGCCTGGTCGGCCAATCCGTGGAGTTCGACGAACGCTTCCGAGGCCAGGATCGCCGCGCCGGATCCGTCCGACGTGGGCGAGCACTGCAGTTTGGTCAGCGGGTCGTAGATCATCGGCGCCGCCATGATGTCGTCGAGGGTGTACTCGTCCTGGAACTGCGCGTAGGGATTGTTCACCGAGTGCTTGTGGTTCTTGTAGCCGATCTTGGCGAAATGTTCCGCGGTGGAGCCATATTCCTTCATATGCTCGCGCCCGGCGGCGCCGAACATCCACGGAGCCGGGGGGAAGAGCACCTCGGAGATCTCGGCAAGGGCCAGGAAGTGTTTCTCCATCGGCTGGGCTCGGTCGTCGAACGTCGAGCCCAATGATCCCGGCTGCATCTTCTCGAAGCCGAGTGCGAGTGTGCACTCGGCCAGACCACCCCGAATCGCCTGGGCGGCAAGGTAGAGAGCCGTCGACCCTGTCGAGCAGTTGTTGTTGACGTTGACGACGGGAATGCCCGTCATCCCCAACTCGTAGACGGCACGCTGACCCGAGGTGGACTCACCGTAGACGTACCCGACGAAGGCTTGATCGACGTCGCTGAAGAGGATGCCGGCGTCGGTGAGCGCCCTGGTGCCGGACTCCCGGGCCATGTCGGGGTAATCCCAGCCTTCGCGGCGACCCGGCTTCTCGAACTTGGTCATTCCCACGCCGATCACGAACACTCTGTTCGCCATCACTTCTCCTCTCCCGGCATCGCAGTCGAACTCCGCGACGCGACTCCAAGAAACATACCGACCAGAACGTATCTTTGCAAGGGGCTCAGGCAGTGTCGTTCACGGCGTTCGCCAACAGGGGCGCCAGCTGGGCGCCGGCCCGCTCCCAGCGGCGGCGGACCTGTGCGACTTCGCGATCCGCGAAGCTCGCGATCAAGATGCCGCGCAGGACGTCCATGGCGGTGTAGATGGCGTTGCGCAGCCCCTGTCGGGCGCCGCAGCCGGGTACGAGTTCGGCTACCGCGGCTACCACCGCCTGGTTGACCAGCCGTTCCACCCGCGCGACGTGGCCGGCCAGCACGTCATCCGTTAGCGCCGCGCCCCACAGCTCCATGGTGGCGACGAACATTTCGCCTTGGTGGGTATCCCAAAGGAAGCCAAGAACATCCACACATACGTCGCCGCTGCCACCGAATCGGCGACAGGTCAGCAGCGCCGCCTTGATGCGCTGCTCGGCGAGATGCTCGACAGCGGCCGCGACGAGATCGACTTTCGACCGGAAGTGATGCACCTGTCCCCCGCGCGTCACTCCGGCCAACTCCGCGATCCGGTGCGTGGTGGTGCCCGCATAGCCGTAGGCGACCAGGCACTCGATGGTGGCGTCGAGCAATCGGCCACGCGTCAGGGCGGTGCGCTCGGACTGAGTTCTGCGCCCCGGCTCCATCCGCAGGAGGGTACCTGCATTCCAACCTGTATGTAAGAATCCTGGGAATTAACCTCGAATGAACCTGTAATCAGTCAGAACCGTTGGAAGCCAAGGCTTCTGACAGCATCTTGGCCAGATGCACCGCTGCACGATCCCAGCGCCGGCGCGCCTGCGTGACGTCCCGGTCGACGAATCCCACAACCAGGATCCCGCGAAGCGCGTCCATCGCCGTGAACAACGCGTTGCGAACCTGTTTGCGCGCAGCGTGATCCGGCAGAAGCTGGGCCAGCGCCGTGATCAGGGTGCTGTTGACCATGGGCTCGACCCGCGCCACCTCGGTGGCCAAGACGTCGTCGGTGCGGGCCGCGACCCACAGTTCGATCGTGGCGACGAACATGTCCCCCTGGTGGGAGTCCCACAGGAATTCCAGGACAGCGGCCACCGGATCGCGGTCGTTCCACACACCGCTGTTCTGCCGGATCGCGGCCTGGATTCGCTGCTGCGCCAAGTATTCGACCGCCGCGACGACAAGATCTTCCTTCGAGCGGAAGTGGTGCACCTGGGCCCCACGCGTCACACCCGCGATTTCTGCGATTCTCGGCGTGGTCGTACCCGCATAGCCGTAGGTGACCAGGCATTCGATCGTGGCGTTGAGCAACCGGGTACGCATCGCGGCGGTGCGTTCGGCCTGCGTCCGACGCGCACCCACGCTCACCACAGCCATTGCCGCCTTACGACACTACTACTACGACTACATCAGAATCGTTGCTTGCCGGACATAGTAGCGATGGACGGCGGCCACGGCGCCATGGCGTGCCGTTGTGAACGTATTCGGCCCCGCGACGGCGGTTGGGCGATCACGCCGTCGGCGTGCCCATGACCGAATCGTTGCCGTTCATCGACGACTCAATCGTGCCCTTGATGGTCTGCTGATTGGTGATCACGACGTTGTCGGCAGTCAACCAGCCGATCGTGTTGCCGCTCGCGTCGGTCACGGTGATGTTGGCGTTGTACGTGATCGATGTCAGGGTGGCGTTCGCAGTGGTCGATTCCGTCCCGTTGAGAATGTATCCAGAGCTGTCCTCGAAGTTGTTGTACGTGACCGTCGTCGTGGTGAGTTTGCCGTTCTTGGTTGTCGCGACCTGTGCGTCACCACCGACGAGTCCGGCACGGCCCGGTTCCAATGACGGCAGTTTCGGCACGAATGAGGACAGGCCAGTGGCCCAGCCCGACAAGTCCGGGGTCGAGGTGTCGGTGGGCGTGGTACCGCCGCCGGTGTCGTTCAAATAGGTCACCACCAAACGACTCTCAGTCGGGTCGGTCGCCGACGCCTCCCAGAACGTCACGGCGTCACCACTGGGACTCCAACTCGCGACCGGACGGGAGACATAGGCACCGCTCGGATCACCCAGGAACGTCCCGTCCTCGCCGGCCAGCTCGTCGGCCGGAGAAACCAACCACGCCTGGTTGGTGGTGCCCTGGTTCGTCAGGAAGGTCGGGAAGATGACGTAGGCCGGCACGAACGTCGGCCGCACGATCTGGCTCATCGGCGTGAGCAGATTGAGCGTCCGCGAGCTGCCGAGGACCAACCACTGCCCGTTCGGGGACAGATTGGCGCTCTCGTCGTAGTCGAGATTGGCGGTCAGCCGGGTGACCGTTCCGTCCTGCAGATCGACCATGACATCGTCGGCGTTGCCCTGGTTGTAGCGACCGTAGAAATCGGTGACGATCACAGCCTTGCCATCGGGTGTGAAGCTTTTGATCTCACCGCCGTCGTAGACCACCCGGGAATCGACGATGTCGTAACTGCCGTCGTTCTTCTGCAGCGTGCCGACCATCGTCACCAAGACCGTCTGGGTGCCGGAGGCCAGCAACTGCGTGTAGGCGATGTGGGTACCGTCGGGCGCAATGCGCATCTCCCGGGTCTGCACCGCGGACACCCCCGGTGCGAACTGTGTCGGCACGTTGATCAGCGACAACGTGGAGCCATCGCCGCACCCGTCGCCACCATCGGCGCAGTGCAGGATGTAGTGGTCGGCAGACGAGCCTCCGGTCGAGGATTGGGTGCCGCCGCTGAGCAGGTAATCCGTCCCGTTCTCCATGGCGAACGGTTTCGCCAGGTTGCCGGTCACCTCGGGTGCGAGCCCACACGTGAGGCACTGGAGATCAGAACCGTCGACATTGACCCGGTAGATCTCCGACCGCGCACCGCCCTGCGGCGTTGCGCTGAACACCAGCGACTGACCGTCCGGAGTGAAGTCGGGCATCCGCGGATTCTCGACGTCACTCGGTAGCGCAACGACATAACGCGCCGGGGTGACCGGGACGGTGACGGCCTGCGTCGTGGTGCCGAACCCGTCGTTGGCCATCACGACGAAGTTATCGGTGAGCGGCGTCTCGCCATCGGCAGCCAGCCGGGCGTCCTGCGTGGGGGTGTAGACGAAAGTTCCCGAGTTGCTCACCACCACTGAACCCTGCGTCGGACCGGAGATCACCGTGTACGTCAGCGGCAGATCGCCCGGTGCCCTGAAGCCGAGATCACCGCTCACCGCACCGGTACGAACATCGGGCATTCCTATCGTCGGGCCGTCCGCATGGGGCGCGGGATGGAACGCGATCTCGATGACATTGACGACGGTGTCGACCACCGTTCGCACCAACACCGCGGCGGCGTGCACCGTCGACCGAACGACGGTGCCGACAAACCGCACCGAGGCGGCCACTGCCTCTTCAATCTGCCTGATGAGGGCCTGCAGCGCCGGCACAACGGGAGCAAGCGACCCGCTGGTTGTGACCGCCATGGCCGCCCCGGGCTGCGGTGACGAAAGGACGCCGGCGACCGGCGTGGGGAGGGCCGCAGCCGAAAGCCGCGGGGATCTTGCGACCCTCTCGACGTCGCGAGCAGTAACGGTCAGCACGTCGGCCGATCCGGCCGGCAAGGCGGGTGCCGGTAGGCCCCTCCCCAAGACGGCGGCAACCCGCGGAGCCGGCTTGGCATGGACGATCGTCGCGGCTGCTGACCGCAAAACTGCCGGTGCCTCAACATGATTCGAGTTGGAGGCGCCGACTCGCGAGGTCGGAGTCGCGGGCTTGCCCGCGGTGACATCACCGCCGGGAGGGCGGCGCTTGGTCGACGCCGTCGAGTGTTTGACCCCGTTGCCGGCGGCTGCTCCCCCGGCAGCGGCCGAGCCCGTCGAATCCGCGTGCGCGATTCCGCCTCCACAGGCCAGTGCCGCACCCATCCCCAGCGTCAACGCGCCAAGCCCCAACCATCCGTACGGTCGGATGCGGCCCCGTCGACCGCCCTTCGCGCCAGCAGATTCAGGCGAGGTCGCTGGGGGCGGAGTCCGCCGATCGCCGCGGGACCCTGCTGCTCGGTTCCTCGAGGACGGGCTGTTCTCCACTGGATGCATCGCTATTCCTCCCACTTACCACATTTACAAACCATCGTGCATGTTTGTTTGAAAGTAATGTAGGTCACGGTGATGGTCAAGGCCTCAGCGGGTCACATCGCTTGCCGGCAGCGATCCACCGCCGGATTGCCCGGCGGATCACGCCACCTGGCCAGACACTCCCCCCAGCCCCGAGCTGGCCCGGTGCGCCGCTTCAATGGCGCCGCCCCACAACCGGAGGCGACGCCGCCCTTGATAGCCGGATAGGCGGGAGCCTCCTCTGGAAAAACCAACAACCGTGAATGCATGTGAGCACCCCTTGGACCCGGAACGAGACGATGCGTTGCGTTGAACGCCAGGCCACGCCGCAGCGGCAGCCGCTTGCGACATATGCACCTTTATGCATATATTTCCGGCATGGGTTCTGGACACGACCACAGTCATGGTGGCGACGCACGGGTGAGCCGGATGCTCATCGCGGCGGCGATCCTGACCGTCTTCTTCATCGTCGAGCTGACCACCGCGCTGATGATCGGATCGATCGCGCTGCTGGCCGACGCCGGCCATATGCTCACCGACCTCGTCGCGATGTTCATGGGCCTCACCGCGGTGCTGCTGGCCCGCCACGGACCGGCGTCGGCGTCGCGCACCTACGGCTGGCATCGCGCCGAGGTCTTCACCGCGGTGGCCAACGCCGTGCTACTGATCGGCGTCGCGGCGTTCGTCCTTTACGAGGCGATGGAACGGCTCGGCGATGCCCCGGAGATCCCCGGCGTCCCACTGATCGTCGTCGCCATCGCCGGCCTGGTCGCCAACGCGGCGGTGGTGCTGCTGCTGCGCTCACAGTCCGAACAGAGCCTGGCCGTCAAGGGCGCCTACATGGAGGTGGTGGCCGACACCGTCGGCAGCATCGGCGTACTGATCGCCGGCATCGTGACGGTCACGACGCGCTGGCCGTACGCCGACGTGGTGGTCGCGGTGTTCGTGGCCCTGTGGGTGCTGCCCAGGGCGTTCGCGCTGGCCCGGGCCGCGCTGCGGATCCTGTCGGAGTCCTCGCCGCAGCACATCGATGTGGACGAACTGCGTACGGCACTGGCCGCTGTCGACGGCGTCACCGAAGTGCACGACCTGCATGTGTGGACGCTCGTGCCGGGCAAGGACATGGTCACGGCACACTTAACCAGTAGCGGGGACGCTGCCCGCGTGCTCGACGAGGCGCGTGCGCTGCTGTCGGCTCGCGGTCTCGACCACGCAACCGTGCAGGTCGAGCCGCCCGGTTGCGCGGACGGTTGCGCCGACCACACCGATTGGTGAGCTGATTGGCCACCGGGGCGCGCTGGCCGCTGGGGTTGCGCGCGGCGATCAGCACCGCCATCCCCGTCTCTGCGGGTTGGGCCGCCGGCGCGGTGGGCGCGGGGCTGATCGCCAGCCTGGGCGCGTTCACCTCCCGCTTCGGCGGGGACCGGCCGTATGCCAACCGCGGCATCGAACTGGCGACGGTGGCGGTGTCACTCGCCGCGGCGGTGGCCCTTGGTGACTGGTCGGCGCAGCTGCCGTGGGCCGGCATCGCGATGGTGTCGGTGATAGCGGTTGCGGCGGTGTGGCTGTGCAACGCGCTGACCGTGGGCCCGCCCGGCGCGTACGTATTCGTGGTGGCGTGCGCCGCGGGCGTCGGGGTGTCCGGCGCCCACCTTGCGCCGTGGACAGTCGGCCTGCTGGTGCTCGGCGGCGGCGTGGTGGCGTGGCTGGTGCAGATGTCCGGCGCGCTGATCGACTTCCGGGGGCCCGAACGGGCCGCGGTCGCCGCCGCGGCCGAGGCGGTGGCCGCCTATGTGGAGACGGCGCTGGCGACGGCGAACTCACCGCAGGAGCGCGCGGCTCGCCACGGTGCCGCCACCGCCCTGCACCGCTCCTGGCGAGTCCTGGTCAACTACCAGCCGCTGGCCGCACCACCCACCAGCGTCCTGCACCGGCTGCGTGGCGCCAACCACGCCCTGCACATCCTGTTCACCCAGGCCGTCGAGGCGGCGGCAGGCGGCGGCTCCCCCGCGGCGGGGGCCGCCGACCAGGCGCGCGGGCTCGGCCGCCTGGATGTGGCGCCGGAGTCCATCGCGACCAGACCCGTCGACCGGATCCCGTTGGGCAGCCCGCCGCTGGTCAGTGTGCTGCGCCGAGCCGTGAGCCCGGGATCGCACGTCCGCCACGTCATGGCTCGGGTGGCCGTCGGGGTTCCGCTGGCCGGCGCGGTCGCGATGTGGTTGGGCGTCGACCATGCCTACTGGGCGATGGCGGCCGCCGTGCTGGTGCTGCACCAGGGCACCGATCGCGCCCGCACCCTGCGCCGCGGCGGCGAGCGGCTGCTGGGCACGTGGGTGGGCCTCGGACTGGCCGGGGCCATCCTGCTGCTGCACCCGCACGGCTTGTGGCTGGCACCGCTGCTGGCCGCCCTGCAGTTCGTCATCGAGCTGTTGGTGGTCCGAAACTATGCGCTGGCAACGGTTTTCATCACTGCCGCAGCGCTGACCATCGCGCAGGGCACCCACGCCGTAGACATCGGCGCGCTGCTGCTGGCCCGCGGCGCCGACACGCTGATCGGCTGTGCGGTCGGTGTGGCGGTCTATCTCCTCGCGGTGCGTTTCCAGGAGTCGGCTCGGCTCACCGACGCGATCGGACGCACCCTCGAGGCCGCGGCGCGGGTGCTGCCGCACGTGGCCGCCGGCGACACCACCGCGCTATCGGCCCGCGCCGCCCGCCGAGACCTACAGATCGCGGCAATCGCCCTGACCGAATCCGACGAAGCGGCGCAGGCCGGATCGCCTCGCCACCGCGCGGTCGCTCAGCGCTTGCTGCCGGCGGTCGCAGCCACCGAGCAGCTCGCCTACCGCACGATCGCGGCATGCTGGACCATCGAGCATCGCGCCGACGGCGCCGAGTTCGTGCAGTCGCTGTTCGGCGGCCGACCCGCCGACGCCGACGTCACGCAGCTCGAGGCACTGGCCGCCGCGGTGCGCTCCGGGTCGGCGCCGCCGGATGGTGATGACGGGCCGCCGTTCCTCGCCGATCAGATCAGCGAGTTGAGACAAGCACTGGCACTGGGGCCGCCGCTCGAGCGCTGAGGCACCGACGCCGCGGTCAGGCCAGACCCAGCTGGGCCCGGGCCGCCGGGTCACAGTCGTCGAGCAGGTCCAGGCAGCGGGCGAACTCCTCGGTCTCGCCGATGGTGTCGGCAGCGCGCGCCAGCGCCGCGACGCAGCGCAGGAATCCGCGGTTCGGCTCGTGGTGGTAGGGCACCGGACCGAAGCCCTTCCAGCCGTTGCGCCGCAGCTGGTCCAGGCCGCGGTGGTAGCCGGTCCGGGCGTAGGCGTAGGCGGTGATCGCCTTGTCGTCGTCGAGCGCCTCCTCGGCCAGGCACGCCCACGCCACCGAGGCCGACGGGTGGGCGGCGGCCACGATCGCCGACTTCTCCCCGGCCTCCAATTCGGCTTCCGCCTCAGGGTCACCGGGCAGGAGCACGGGCGGCGGCCCGAGGAGATCACCAAACGACGTCATGTGTCCTATTGTGCCGTGGCGCCGACAGCCATTGGTCGGACCCAGCAGTTAGGGTCAATAACACCAGCGCGTGAGAGGACCGCAGCACCCCATGTCGAACCCATCCGGGCCCGACCACGACGGCGCGACCGACGCCGTCGTTCCCGACGCGACCGACCCTGTCGCCCCCGACGGTGACGAGCCGCCGACCCACGAGGCCGGTGAGACCACCGAGGTGATCGGGACCGGCGACGCACAGCCCGAACGTCGCTATACCGCACCGGGTTTCGATGCGGGGTCGACCCAGATCATCGACCGCACACCGGAGCCGCAGACCGAGATCATCTCGACTCCGACGGAGGTCTTCCCGGCTTCGGCACCACGCACCGGGCCGCAAGCCATCCCACCCCGCGCACCCGCGACCCGACGGCGCAGCTGGGCGCTGGTCATCGCAGTCATCGCGGTCATCGCCGCGGTGGCCGCCGTTGCCATCCTGATCACCATCCTGTTGACCCGCGGCGACAGCACCAAAGCCTCGCAGGAGGACATGGTGCGCTCGACGATCCAGAGCTTCGACACCGCGGTGCAGAGTGGCGATCTGGCCACCCTGCGCGGTATCACCTGCGGACAAACCCGGGACAGCTATGTCACCTACGACGATCAGGCCTGGTCGCAGACGCACGCCCGGGTGGCCGCCGCCGGGCAGTACCCGGTGGTCGCCAGCATCGACGAGGTCGTCGTCAACGGCGACCACGCCGAGGCCAACGTCACCTCGTTCATGGCGTTCGACCCGGCCACCCGCTCCACCCGCAGCTTCGATCTGCAGTTCCGCGACAACCAGTGGAAGATCTGCCAGGCCACCTGAGCGATTCGGCGCGCTGACCGCCGCTGGGCGAGCGACAGCGCGCCGAATTCCCTAGCCGGCTGAGACGCTGCGGCCCGCGCTGTGCAGGTCGTTGCACGCCTCGACGACGCGCTCGGCCATGCCGGCCTCGGCCTTCTTGAAGTAGCTGCGCGGGTCGTAGACCTTCTTGTTGCCGACCTCGCCATCCACCTTCAGCACGCCGTCGTAGTTGGAGAACATGTGCCCGACGATGGGCCGGGTGAACGCGTACTGCGTATCGGTGTCGACGTTCATCTTCACCACGCCGTACTTCAGCGAGTCCTCGATCTCGGACTTCAGCGAACCCGAACCGCCGTGGAACACGAAGTCGAAGGGCTTCGAGCCGGCGGGCAGGCCGAGCTTGACCGCCGCGACCTTCTGGCCCTCGGCCAGCACCTCGGGCTTGAGCACGACATTGCCCGGCTTGTAGACGCCGTGCACGTTGCCGAACGTCGCGGCCAGCAGATACTTGCCGTGCTCGCCGGCACCCAGGGCTTCGATCGTCTTCTCGAAGTCCTCGGGGCTGGTGTAGAGCTTCTCGTTGATCTCGGCCTCGACACCGTCCTCTTCACCGCCGACGACGCCAATCTCGATCTCCAGGATGATCTTGGCGGCCGCGGCCTGCTTGAGCAGCTCCTGAGCAATCGAGAGGTTCTCGTCGATCGGCACGGCCGAGCCGTCCCACATATGCGACTGGAACAGCGGGTTCTGCCCCTTGGCTACCCGGTCGGCGGAGATGGCCAGCAGCGGACGGACGTAGGTGTCGAGCTTGTCTTTAGGGCAGTGGTCGGTGTGCAGGGCGACGGTGATCGGATACTTCGCGGCCACCACGTGGGCGAACTCGGCCAGCGCCACCGCACCGGTGACCATGTCCTTGACCCCCAGGCCGGAGCCGAACTCCGCCCCTCCGGTGGAGAACTGGATGATGCCGTCACTGCCGGCGTCGGCGAAGCCCTTGATCGCGGCGTTGATGCTCTCCGAGCCGACGCAGTTGATCGCCGGGAAGGCGAAGGAATGCTCCTTGGCCCGGCCGAGCATCTCGGCATAGACCTCCGGCGTGGCGATGGGCATAGCAGTTCCTCTCGGCTGATCTCCGGTTGTCTGCAGAAGTATCTCAAAGAGCGGCGGCCGCGGCGCCGCCAACGGGGGCAAGACCGGGACAGGTATGGTCGGGCCTCATGACGAGCACGACCCTTGCGCTCATGCCGGATTTCCTGGATCCGGTGACGCTCATCGGGCATTTTGGCACCTGGGCCCTGCTCGGACTGCTTCTGGTGGTGTTCATCGAATCCGGTGTGCTCTTCCCCGTCCTGCCCGGCGACACCCTGCTGTTCGTCGCGGGCATGCTCGCGGCGGGAACCGCCACCGCCAAGGACGGCACGGCGAACTTCACGCTGTGGCAGCTGCTGGTCTTCATCCCGATCGCCGCCGTCCTCGGTAGCCAAGTGGGCTATGTCGTCGGCCGGTTCATCGGCACCTCGATGTTCAAACCGAACGCGCGCTTCCTCAAGCAGCGCTATCTGGACGAGGCGCACGTCTTCTTCGAACAGCGCGGGCCGTTCGCAATCGTGCTGGCGCGGTTCGTCCCGATCGTGCGAACGCTGGCCCCGATCGCGGCGGGCGCGGCCCGGATGAGCTACCCGACTTTCACGCTGTTCAACGTCATCGGTGCCGTTGCCTGGGGAATGGGCCTGCCACTGCTCGGCTACGGGCTGGGTCAGTTCGAGATCATCCAGAAGCTGCTGGAGCCGATCTTCATCCTCATCGCGGTCGCCTCGATCAGCCCGATGCTCATCGAGTGGTACAAGCGCCGCAAGAACGCCCGCGCCGGCAGTGACACCGCGGTCGACACGACGGCGCCCCGGGCGACACCGGAGCCGACCGAATAATTCCCTCCCAGCTGCGACCCCAAGCCGACTCCCAGGCGACGCCCAGCGTTTCTCACAGCCGCGCCCGATAGCTTGCGCTGACCACGGGAAAGGGCACAGCGTTGATGAAGATTCTCCTCAGCACAGTCGCAGCTTCGGCGGCCATCGGGGTGGCAGGACTGTTCGGCGGTGTCGCCGTTGCCTCTGCCACCACCAGCCCGACGACGACCTTCGCCGTCCAGGACGGCGACAGCGGCTACGACGGCGCGGCCATCGACTCCGACGGCACCCAGGGCAGCTTCAAATCGGCCATGGACGGCAGCGAGGCGGGTCCGATCTTGGTCGCGACCCCGCAGGACAAGGCCGTTCCCTGAGCTGACCGGTCGGCCCCCGGCGGACGCCGCTGATCACGGGCGTCGCGGTCAAGCCGAAGCCGCCTGCTGGCTGACCGGGCGGAAGCCGCCGGCGACAGCGGTGATGGTGTCACCGGGGGTGAACGCGATCTGGGCGTAGCCGTGCTCGTCGGTCGTGGTGGTCACCGAACCCACGGTCACGGTTGCGCCGCGGACGGGCCTGGGATAGCCGTCCTCGGCCACAGTTGCGGTCACTCGCACCCTGTTGTCGAACGACGAGATCGCAAGTTGGGGCGGCTCGATGACCGGGAAATCGGTCTGGGTAGGAACGCCGCTGTACACGACCCCGTTGATCTCGGAGGTAACCGAGCCGGTGAACGCATTCGCCTTGCCGGCCTTGATGCTGCCCTTCAGATAGCCGGTACGTTCGCCCGTGCTGGTGAGGTCGGCGCTCCAGGTCGCATTCCCGATCGGGTTGACGACCGTCACCGCCTCGGTGCCGTTGATGAAGGTCTTGCCGTCGTCGGAGTAATTCTCGTAGGTCACCGAATACGAACCGCCGGCGAAAGCTCCGCTGTAATGCAGGGTGGCCGTTCCCGAATACTGTCCTTTGAGCACTCGCGACGAAACCTGGCGACCCATCATCGGGTTGTACTCCTCGACCGGCACCGACCACGTTGCGATCGCCTCGGGGTCTTGGTGCACCGGCGCCAGCGGGGTCGTCGCTTCCCGGGTCGGAAAGCTGATGATGCTGAATCGCCAGGGGGTGTCGGGCGCGCCCGGGGTCACCGTGTCCGGACGCTGCTGCTCGTTGATCAGAGCGCGGGTGGAATCCGGGAACCAACTCCAGCCGCGGATGGTCCAATCGGGGTCGATGATGATCGGCTGACCCGAGTAGCCACCCAGCTGCTGGCCGTCATCGAGGTTCATCACCCACGGCTCGTTCATCGCGCGCCGGTTGTTCCACAGGCTCACACGCCCCATCTGAGGGAACGCAGCGACATCGAGGAGTGACGGCCGCTGAAGCGCAGTAAAGACGTCCATCCGGTCGGCTCCGCGCGCCGAGCTGAAGTAGACCGATCGGCCGTCCGGTGAGACGTCGCCGGATTCGTTGTAGTCGAGGTCGGTGGTGATCTGGCGCCGCTCACCGGTAGCGGTGTCCAACAGGTAGAAGTCGTAGTTCAGCCCGGTGGTGGTGGTCTGGTATTTCAGATACCGGCCACCGGCATGCCAACTCGCGCCCTCGTAGAAGCGGGTGGCGTTGACGAAGTCCTGGGCGTACTCGGCGTCTTCGTCCCACTGTGGGCTGAAGATCCGCTGGTCGAGGAGCTGGTATCCGCTATCGGTGGCAACCAGCGTGGCGATGCTCATCCGTGGGCCGGTCACCGGCGTGTTCTCGGTCCACGTCACGTACTCGCCGAACGGATCGGGTTTGGCCTCTCGGTTCTGGGTGGTTGCGGCCATCGGGCCTCGGTCCGAAGGGAACTCGACACTCTTGACGGTGGGGTTCGCACACGAGGAGATCGACCCTTCGCACTCCAGAATCGAGTAGCCGATCAAACCGGCTCCCCCCAGTGGGTCATCGGCGGATTGCTGCCCGGAGGTACTGGCGAACCAGATCCTCCGATTGTCCTCGAGGGCAATCGCTTTGGCGGCATTGGTAACCAGACCACACGAAATACACTGGTAGTCACCACCATCGAGGTTGCTCACCGCGATCTGTGTCTTCCCGCCGATGTTCACCTCCAGCAGTATGTGGTCGCCGTCCGGCGTGAGGTCCGCACCGGTGACGACCACACCGTCGGGAACGTCGAACTCGATCACCTTCTCCACCTTGAACGTCTCCAAAGGGGACGACGGTGATGCGTCCGGCAGGGGCGTGACACCCAGGGCGATCCGGGCCCTCGGAGTGCCCCGATCCGGTGAGAACAGGTAGGACAGCAGGTGGAACCGGCCGTCGCTGACCCGCACGGTGAACATGTCAGTCCCGCCGAACTGTGCGAAGAGCTCGGTGGGCGTGAATGTGAAATCGCCTGTGGCTTGGTCGATTTCCACGGATCCGTACTTCGGGTTGGTGACGAGGGTGTAGGTCAGGCGGTCACGGTCGGGATCGACCGCCCCGATGTTGCCGGTGATGACGCCGTTGCTCATGTCTTCGGAGTTCAGGCTGGCGTTGTAACGAACGGCGGGCGGGCGGTTGAAGAACGTGCGCCGGATCCAGGTGAACGGAGTCCAATCCAGCGCCAGCCGCGTGGGCTGCAACGGCACCGCTGCGCGGACCGGTGTGCGAGCAACGGCGTCGGCCGCCGCCGCGACGGGTGCCGCTGCGTTCACCACCGGCGCCGATACATCCGATGGAGCGATCGCCTGAGACTGCGGCACAGCGATGGGGGCCCGCAGCCTTTGCACCCCCGTCCGGCGCGCCGCCGAGGACGAGCTGCCCGATTGGCCAGTCGCCGACGCGGCCGGCACACGGTGGTCAGTACCCGCCACCGAGGGGCGGCGGCTGCCCGCAATGCCGGCACGCGCAGACGGCCGAGGCGCCTTTGCTTCATGGTGATTCGACGCAGCAACGGACTTTCCCGCGTCCGCGTCACCCACCTCGGCGGACGCGACTGCGTGTCCGGTGGCGACGGCCGTGATGACGTAGGCGGCGACTGCGAGTCCGCCCACCTGCGCCGCCCGCGCGCCGATCGACGCCATGTTCGTCGCCTGGTTCGTGCCCCGCGAGCCCGTGGTCGAGTCGCTTGCCGCAGGGGCGGCGTGGCGTCCGGGAGAAAAGGGGTTGGCCATTGCGGTGCATCCAATCGTGACGGGCGGAATCCCTCCGCCGGGTATGGCTTGGGTCACGTCAATGGGATGATGTGACCTGTGCCGCATTAACATACCTTCAGGTATGTATCTCGTCAACGGGTGCCTCGCTACCCCCTACAGTCCCGCCAGCACGGCGAACAGGTCGCGCAGTCCCGCCACCGAATGCGCAGGCAGCACCGCGTCACAGTACGGAAGTGCGGCGGTCATAGCCCCGGCGAGTGGCTCGAATCCCGGCGCCGCGGCCCGTGGGTTGAGCCAGATCAGCGATGCAGCCCGGCGTCGTAGCCGTGCGAGCGCATGATCGACGAGCTCGGGCGGGTCACTGTCCCAGCCGTCGGAGGCGATGATCACCACTGCACCGCGCAGTGTGCTGCCGTGCGGTGGCCCCAGCAGCGCGGTCAGCGAGCGACCCACGTGGGTACCCCCGAAGCGGTCGCTCACCTTGGCGTTGGCCCGAGCCAGCGCGGTGTGCGGACAACGGTGTGCCAGCACAGCCGTCAGTCGGGTCAGCGTGGTGGCGAAGGCGAACACCTCGGGGTTAAAACCGGCCCGGCGCAACGCCGTTGCCCTCATCAGATGCAGATAGACGGCCGCGTAGGGCTGCATCGAGCGGCTGACGTCGCACACCAGGACCAGCGGCCGCGGCCGGCGACGGGGTCTGGTCCTGACCAGTTCCACCGGTTCCCACCCGGTCGTGCGGGAGGCACGCATGGTGGCGCGCAGGTCGACTCGCTTGCCGTGTCGGTCGGCCTGGGCGCGCATACTGCGCCGCGTCGGCCACAGCGCGACGGTCTGCTCCAGCCAGGTGCCGATCTGGCGCAAATCACTGTCTTCGAACGTCTCGAACGGCTCCTGAGCGCGGGCGACGATCCGGCTGGGCAGCAGGTCCGGGAGCGCGGGGGCATCCGATGTGGTGTCGGCTGCCCGCAGGGACGGTGGCCGCGTGGACCAGGGCAGTCCCTCGGCCTGCGGGCCACTCTCGGCCCGCCGGCCGCTCGCCGCGACCGGACTGGCGGCCTTACCACGCTGAGCCCGCACGGCCACCGGATCGACCGGCAGCACGGCGTCGGCGAACACCGCCTCGAAGACGGCGTCGAACGCCGGCAGATCCTCCACGCGGTTGACCAGAGTGAGTCGGGCCGCCCAATACAGCTGGGTCCGCGACGTCGGCACCAGGCTGCGCATGGCGGCCACGAAGCTCGACGGGCCGCTGGCGGCCGCGGCGACACCGCCGGCGCGCAGGCGGGCGACCAGCGCCGCCGCGAAGGCGGCGAGGTCGACTCCGCGCAGCAGCGCCGCGGCGGTCACTCGGTGTGCCGGCGGCGGAAGACCAGGATCAGGATCAGCAACACCAGGGCCGCGGCAGCCACCCCGGCGTACTTGGTCACCGACGTGCCGCCGGCCAACTGCAGCAGGTCGATCGGTTCGGGCTCGGCAGCCGGCGCGATTGGCGGGGTAGCAGCGGTGGTCGCAGGCGCACCGAGCGCATCGGCGCCTGGCGTCGCGGGGGGCGCCGCGACAGCCTCCGCGAGCGGTTCCTTGCCCGCGGCCAGTTTGGCCTCCAGCGCGTCGACGAACTGCCCGAGCAGCTTCTCCGACACCTGCTGAAGCATGCTGCTACCGAACTGCGCGAGCTTCCCGACGATCTTCAGGTCGGTGTCGACGCTGACCCGAGTCCGTTCGCCGTCCTCGTGCAGCTGCAGGCTCACCACGGCGGCGGCGTTGCCGGTCCCGCGCGCTTCCTTGCCCCGGCCGTCGATGAGGGCCCGGTGCTGCTGATCGTCGCGCTCGAGGAAGTGCGCCTTACCGTTGAACTCACTGGTGACCGGCCCGACCTTCACCTTGACCTTGCCGACGTAGTCGTCGCCGTCGCGACCGGTGAGCTGGGCACCCGGCATCAACGGGACCACCTGCTCCATGTCGGTCAGCACGGCCCATGCCGTGTCGATCGGGACGCTGACGGTGAACTCGTTGGCGATCTTCATGGGCTCTCCTAGGTGGTGGCCAGTTCCGTACAGAAATCAGTGAACGCGTCGCGCAACCCTGTGCTGTCGTCAGGGGTCTTGGCCAGTGCACTCAAGCTTGCCAGGGCCGCCGGGTCGACGAGGTCCCCGACTCCGAGAGTGACCAAAGCGGCTACCCAGTCGATGGTCTCGGCCACACCGGGCGGCTTGTCGAGGTCAAGTTCCCGCGCCCGACCGACGAACTGGGTGGCGTGCTCGATCAACGCGGCGGTGGCACCCGGTACTGTTCGCCGCACGATCGCGGCAGCGCGGGCCGGCTGGGGGTAGTCGATCCAGTGGTAGAGGCAGCGTCGCCGCAGCGCGTCATGCAGGTCGCGGCTGCGGTTCGAGGTCAGCACTGTCACCGGCGGCTGTTGCGCGGTGAACGTACCCAGTTCCGGGACGGTCACCGAGGATTCGCCGAGAAATTCCAGCAGCAGGGCCTCGAATTCGTCGTCGGCGCGGTCGATCTCATCGATCAGCAGCACCGGGGGGTTCGGACCGCGATGGCGTACGCAGGCCAGGATCGGCCGGTCGACCAGATAGGCCTCGCCGTAGAGATCCGATTCGTCGATCGCCGCGCCGCGGCTCTCGGCAAGCCGGATGGCCAGCAGCTGCCGCTGATAGTTCCAGTCGTAGAGGGCCTCGGCGGCGGTCAGACCCTCGTAGCACTGCAGCCGGATCAACGATGTACCCGTCACGGCGGCCAGGGTCTTGGCGGCAGAGGTTTTGCCCACTCCGGGTTCGCCCTCGAGCAGCAACGGGCGCCGCAGCGTCGCGGCCAGATAGAACGCCGAGGCCGTCCCGGTGTCGAGCAGGTGCCCGTGGTCGTCGAACCGGCGTACCACGTCGTCGACGTCGGCGAACGTCACGTCGCCGCCGCAAAGCCACTGCGGCACCCGGGGCAGCAGAACCAGTAGTCGCGACCACCGGTGCGCAGGTGCGGGGTGTCGGGGCCGATGGTGACCGTCATGCCGCAGACCGGGTCCACCGCCGTCCCGGCCGGCGCAGGAAGGTCCATCCGCGAGCCCACGGGAACTGCACCGCAGCGGATTCCGGAGATCAGCTCCGCTGCGATCGACACCGCGATCTCGCCGGGAGTCTTGGCCCCGATCGACAGTCCGACCGGGCTGTGCACCCGCGCGCGTTCACCATCGGTGAGGCCGACAGCGTCGAGCACCGCGCCACCGCGCGTCCGACTGGCCACCAGCCCGACGTAGCCGACGCCGGCGTCCAGCGCGGCACGGATCCTCTCGGCTTCCTCGCCGCCGTGGGTGGCGATCACAACGGCGGTCGCGCCGCCGAAATCCGACGATGCGTCGCCGCGGACGTCGTAGCCCAACACGTCGCACACCCGAGCCAGTTCATGGGCGATGGGCGTACCGCCGCAGATACAGACCAGTGGAGCCGGAAACTGCGGGGCCAGAAAGATTTCCAGCGCACCTCCGGACAGGCACGGGTTTACGACCACGCTGGCACCCGCGGCGTCGGGAAAGTGGACGTCGCCGTCGGGCAGCACCCGCAACAGCACGCTCTCCCCGGCCTGCAGCGCGCCGAGAGCGGCCTTGCGCACCGAGTTCTGGGCACACTGCCCGCCGACGAAACCTTCGATCGTGCCGTCGGCGAGCAGCAGCGCCTCATCCCCGGCGCGCGCCGACGTGGGCGGCTGGGCACGCACCACGGTCGCGTGGACGAACGATCTTCGTTCGTACAGAAGTTGTTTGGCCCGCTCGGCGATCGTCATGTCGGCTCAGATCGGCGGGGTGGGGTTTCCCTGCATGGCCTCCCACACCCGCGAAGGAGTCAACGGCATGTCGGCGTGCCGGACACCGAATGGTGCCAGCGCGTCGACCACGGCATTGACGACCGCCGGTGGCGAGCCCACCGTCGCAGACTCCCCCACGCCCTTGGCACCGATCGGATGGTGCGGCGACGGTGTCACCGTATGTCCGGTCTCCAGATGTGGCACCTCTACCGCGGTGGGGATGAGGTAGTCCATCAGCGATCCGCCCAGACAGTTGCCCTCCTCATCGAAGGCGATCATCTCCATCAACGCCATACCGATGCCGTCGACGATGCCGCCGTGCACCTGTCCCTCGATGATCATCGGGTTGATCCGAGTGCCGCAGTCGTCGACCGCGAGGAACCGGCGCACCTTGACCACCGCGGTTCCGGGGTCGATGTCGACGACGCAGAAGTAGGCGCCATAGGGGTAGGTGAGGTTCTCCGGGTTGTAGCAGACTTCGGCGTCCAGGCCGCCTTCGATGCCGTCGGGCAGGTCTCCGGCGCCGTGTGCCCGCATCGCGATATCGGAGATCGTGACCGACGCCGACGGGTCGCCCTTGATGTGGAACGAACCCTTCTCCCACTCCAGGTCGGCCACCGAAGCCTCCAACATGCCGGAGGCGATGATCTTCGCCTTGTCGCGAATCTTGCGCGACACCAACGCCGCGGCCGCTCCCGACACCGGGGTCGACCGGCTGCCGTAGGTGCCGAGCCCGAACGGCGTCTGGTCGGTATCACCGTGGACCACGTCGATGTCGTCGGGCGGGATACCGAGCTCCTCGGCGACGATCTGGGCGAACGTCGTCTCGTGACCCTGCCCCTGAGTTTGCACCGAAAGCCGAAGAACCGCTTTGCCGGTCGGGTGGATGCGCAGTTCACAACCGTCAGCCATGCCCAGACCGAGGATGTCCATGTCCTTGCGCGGGCCCGCGCCGACGGCCTCGGTGAAGAACGACATGCCGATGCCCATCAGTTCACCGCGCTTGCGCTTCTCGGCCTGTTCTTCGCGCAGTTGCTGGTAGCCGATTATCTCCATGGCCAGCCGCATCGTGGCCTCGTAGTCGCCAGAGTCGTACACCCAGCCGGTCTTGCTCTTGTACGGGAACTGGTCGGCGCGCAGCAGATTCTGCAACCGCAGCGCGGCGGGGTCCCGCTCGAGCTCGTGGGCGAGGCAGTCGACCAGCCGCTCGACGAAATACACCGCCTCGGTGATCCGGAACGAGCAGGCGTAGGCCACCCCACCGGGTGCCTTGTTGGTGTAGACCGCCGTCATGTGGCAGTAGGCGGCCTCGATGTCATAGCTTCCGGTGAACACACCGAAGAAGCCGGCCGGGTACTTCACCGGCGCGGCAACACCATTGAAGGCGCCGTGGTCGGCGAGCACCGTGGAGCGGATCGCCAGGATCTTGCCCTCGTTGGTGGCGGCGATCTCGCCGACCATGATGTAGTCGCGGGCGAACCCGGTGGAGGTCAGGTTCTCGCTGCGGTCCTCCATCCACTTCACCGGCTTGCCCAGTAGCAGCGAACCGACGATGGCGCAGACGTAACCGGGGTAGATCGGCACCTTGTTGCCGAACCCGCCGCCGATGTCGGGCGCGATGATGCGGATCTTGTGTTCGGGCAGGCCCGCCACCAGGGCGTACAGGGTGCGGTGGGCGTGCGGTGCCTGGGTGGTCGACCACAGCGTGAGCTTCCCCGTCACAGGGTCCAGGTCGGCGACGGCGCCACAGGTCTCCATCGGCGCCGGATGCACGCGCGGATAGACCATTTCCTGTTTGACGACGACGTCGGCGCGGGCGAACACCGCCTCGGTGGCGGCGGCGTCACCGGTCTCCCAGTCGAAGCAGTGATTGTCGGTCTTGCCGTCCAGGTCGGTACGGATCACCGGGGCCGACGGGTCGAGTGCGGTGCGGACATCGATCACCGGATCCAACGGTTCGTAGTCGACGTCGATGAGCTCCAACGCATCCCGCGCCGAATACCGGTCTTCGGCGACGACGAACGCCACCTCCTGGCCCTGGAACCGCACCTTGTCGGTGGCCAGGACGGCCTGCACATCGTTGGAGAGGGTGGGCATCCACGCCAGCCCCTTCTCGGCGAGGTCCGCACCGGTGACGACGGCCTTGACCTTGGGGTGGGCTTGGGCGGCGGTGGTGTCGATCCCCTTGATCGTCGCGTGGGCGTACGGCGAGCGCAGGATCGCCAGGTGCAGCATGCCGGGCAGTTGCACGTCGTCGACGTAGTTGCCGCGGCCGCGGATGAATCGCGGGTCCTCCTTGCGGAGCATCCGGCCGTAGCCGCAGGGCTTCTGGTCGTTATCCGCGGTGTCCTCCGGTGACAGCGGCCGGGATTCGACGGTAGTCACGCCTGGACCTCCTGGTTGGCATGAGCGGCGGCCCACTGGATGGAGCGCACGATCGTGGTGTAGCCGGTACAGCGGCAGATCTGCCCGGAGATGGCCTCACGAATCTCGTCCTCGGTGGGGTCGGGATTCTCGTCGAGAAGTGCCCGCGCGGTGATCATCATGCCCGGGGTGCAGAACCCGCACTGAAGTCCGTGGCATTGCATGAACCCCTCCTGCACCGGGTCCAGCCGCGCACCGTCGGCCAGTCCCTCCACGGTGCGGACGTCGTGGCCCGCGGCCATCGCCGCGAGCATGGTGCATGACTTGACCGGGGCGCCGTCCACCGCGACCACACATGTCCCGCAGTTGGATGTGTCACAGCCCCAATGGGTTCCGGTGAGACGGAGCTGATCGCGCAGGAAGTGCACCAGCAGCGTGCGGGGCTCGACTTCGGCGCTGACCTGTTCGCCGTTGACGGTCATGGTGACGTGCATCAGTTGCTCCTCACCCGCTCGACGGCGGTGCGCAGGGTCCGGATGGTGAGTTCGCCGGCCAGGTGCCGCTTGTAGTCGGCCGTGCCGCGTTGATCGGTGACCGGTTCGCAGGCCCGGGCGGCCAACCGGCCGGCCTCGGCGAAGGTGTCTTCGGTGGCCGGTGCGCCGGCCAGCACCGCACTGACGGCCGCGAGACCGTCGCGGTCGGCATTGACCGCGGTCAGACCGACTCGGCCGGCGGCGATCCGGTCACCGTCGAGGGCCACCGCGGCACCCGCTGCGGTCACCGCCCAATCCCCGACTCTGCGCTCCACCTTGAGGTAAGCACTTGAACTGTTGGGCCGCAACGGGATTCGAACCTCGATGAGCATCTCGTTGTGCGCCAGTGCAGTCTCGTACGGCCCGAGGATGAATTCGTCGATGGCGATCTCCCGCTGACCCGCGGGCCCGCGGGCCACCACAACCGCACCCAGGATCTCGCACACCGTCGAGAGGTCCTCGGCGGGATCGGCCTGGCACAGCGACCCGCCGACCGTGCCGCGATTGCGCACCACGGGATCGGCGATCACCCGCTCGGCGTCGGCGAAGATCGGGCACACCGCGGCCAGGTCGGAGTTGGCCAAGACCTCCCGGTGTCGGGTCATCGCGCCGAGCCGGATCTGCGCCGGCTCCCGCACCACGTAGCCGAGTTCACCGGCCAAGTCGTTGATGTCGATGAGGTACTCGGGGTTGGCGATGCGCAGCTTCATCATCGGCAGCAGACTGTGGCCGCCGGCGACAATGAAGGCCCCTTCACCCAGTCTGTCCAGCAGGCCCACGGCGTGGTCCACACTGGTGGCGCGTTCGTATTCGAAGGGGCCGGGTACTTGCATGTGACAGACCTCACATCGGTAGCGGGGAGGTCAGTCTCCGCCCGTCGCTTCCGAGTCGTCAATGGCGAGTTAAGCGATCGCTTAACTCCCCTGGCACAGCCGGGTTAGCGTCGTGGTCGTGGTGGATCGGACCTTCGACGTCCGACAGTGGGCGGCCCCGGCCGCCCCAACGGCGGGCGATGATCTCCGCGGCGATGGACACCGCGGTCTCCTCCGGCGTGCGCGCACCGAGGTCCAGCCCGATCGGGCTGGCCAAGCGGCTGAGTTCGGCCTCGGCCAGTCCCGCCTCGCGCAGCCGGGCCAGCCGGTCGTCGTGGGTGCGCCGAGAGCCCATCGCCCCGACGTATCCGACGTCGAGGCGCAGCGCCACTTCGAGCAGCGGGACGTCGAACTTGGCGTCGTGGGTGAGCACGCAGATCACCGTGCGGGCGTCGACCGCACCGGCCTCGGCCTGCGCTGCCAGGTATCGGTGCGGCCAGTCGACCACCACCTCGTCGGCGGTGGGGAAGCGGGCCGGCGTTGCGAACACGCCGCGGGCGTCGCACACCGTGACGCGGTACCCCAGGAAACTCCCCTGTTGGGCCACTGCTGCCGCGAAGTCGATGGCGCCGAACACCAGCATCCGCGGCCGAGGTGCGTAACTGTTGACGAACACCTCCATACCAGCACCGCGCCGCTGCCCGTCGGGGCCGAGGGTGAGCACCTCACTGCGACCCGCAGCGAGCAGCCCGCGCGCGTCGTCGGTCACGGCGGCATCGGCGCGCTGCGATCCCAACGAGCCCTCCACCAGGTCGGGCCCGATGACGAGCCGGCGGCCGACCCAGGACGGGTCGGGATGGCTGATGACAGTGGCGACGGCCACCGGACGGTGGCCGATGACGGCGTCGACGACCCGATCCAGGTGCGGAAAGGTCTGCGGCGACACCGATTCGACGAAGATGTCCAGGACGCCGCCGCAGGTGAGCCCGACTGCGAAGGCGTCGTCATCGCTCACCCCGTAGCGTTCCAGCCTCGGCACACCGGTCTGGATCACCTCGACGGCAGACTCGTACACGGCGCCCTCGACGCATCCGCCCGAAACCGATCCGCTGACCGCCCCGTCGGGCGCGACCACCATGGCCGCGCCGGGTTGCCGCGGGGCCGAGGCGAAGGTACGCACGACGGTGCCCACTGCGGCTGTTCCGCCGGCCCGCCAGATCGCGGCCAGTTCGGCCAGGACGTCCTGCACGCCTTCCAACGTAGGCTGATTTCGTGACTCCGGCGCAACTTCGGGCCTTCTCGGCGGTGGTCCGGCTGGGTTCGGTACGGGCCGCCGCCGAGGAACTCGGCGTCTCCGACGCCGGGATCTCGATGCACGTAGCCCAGCTGCGCAAGGAACTCGACGATCCGTTGTTCAGCCGCACCGCGGCCGGGCTGGCGTTCACGCCGGGCGGGCTGCGGCTGGCCAGCCGGGCCATCGAGATCCTGGGCCTGCAGCAGCAGACTGCGATCGAGGTGACCGAGGCGGCGCACGGCCGGCGGTTGCTGCGAATCGCCGCGTCGAGCGCGTTCGCCGAGCACGCCGCACCCGGTCTGATCGAGTTGTTCTCCTCGCGAGCCGACGATCTGTCGGTGGAGTTGAGCGTGCACCCGACGAGCCGCTTCCGCGACCTGATCGAATCGCGGGCCGTCGACATCGCGCTGGGCCCGGCCGCCGCCGATCCGGGGACCGTGATCACCGTGCGGCCGTTCCTGAAGTACCAGATCATCACCGTGGCCTCGCCCGGCAGTCCGCTGCTCACCGGCACTCCCGGGCCCGCCCTGCTCCGCGAGCAGCAATGGATGATGGGGCCTTCGGCGGGCAGCGTCGACGGCGAAATCGGCACTCTGTTGCGAACATTGGCGATCCCGGAGGCCAATCAGCGGATATTCCAGAGCGACGCGGCCGCACTGGAAGAAGTCCAGCGGGTCGGCGGAGTGTCACTCGCGGTCGGATTCGCCGTCGGTAAGGACCTCTCCACGGGACGACTGGTCCACGTCAAGGGCAACGCCCTTGCGCTATCCGGCGAGTGGTGCGCCTCGACCCTGCCCGCCGCGGCGCGCCAGCCGGCGGTGACCGAGTTGCTCAACTTCATCACCACGCCGCGCTGCACCCAGGCGATGATCCGCGGGACGGGCGTCGGCGTGACCCGGTTCCGACCGAAAGTCCATGTGACGCTGTGGAGCTGACGGCGTGCCGGGCCGCTAGCCAGGAAAGTTGACGTCCCTGGTTACGGCTTCCCACTCGTCGATCGAGGCTGAGAGGTTCGCGATCTTGTCGCGCATCGCCTTGAGCACGTCTCGGCCCAACAGCAACCGCAGCGGTGGCTCGTCGAGTTTGGTGACAATCAGGACGGCCTCGGCCACCTTGCGCGGATCACCGGGTAGGTGATCGGCGAACTGTTTGATCAGATCCTTGCGCGCGGCGACGTCGGCGTACTCGGTGATCGGCGCGCTCAATTCCTTCATCGACCGTGACGCCCAGTCGGTGCGAAAGGCACCCGGCTCGATGAGTGCCACCTTGATCCCCAGCGGTCTGACCTCAGTGGCCAGCGCTTCACTGACGGCCTCGAGTGCGAACTCGGTGGACGAGTAGTACGCGTTGGGCGGATTGGCCACCAGGCCGGTCATCGAGGAGATGTTGACGATGTGCCCCGACCCGCGGGACCGCATCCTGGGAAGGACGGCCTTCATCATGTCGACCGAACCGAAGCAGTTGACGTCGAACAGCTTTCGAACCTCGGCGTCCTCGCCCTCCTCCACGGCCGACTGGTAGCCGTGTCCGGCGTTGTTGACCAGCACGCCGACGCCACCGAAGGCATCGTCGGCGGTCATGGGGTCTCCTTTCCAAAACGCTTGTTGTACAGCGCGAAACGTTCGTCGACTTCAGCATCGGCCAAACCGTAGACACTCGAGTCGTAGGGCGGCCGCGGGCGACTTCGCGGGGCCGATTGGCCAGCCAGTCGGTCATCGCGGTGACCCGCGCGGATTGCGGTGCATGTGTACGCCAGAGCGAAATCCTGTCTGTTGAGCCAGGATCGGCAATGCGGCAGGTCGGGCGTGCATCGGATCAATGGCGAACTGCTCGGCCGTGAGCAGACGCTGCATCGGGGTCGTGCCGCTGCGCATCATGCCGACGACGACGATTGGCGCGTCGATCTGCTCGTCGAGGATCTCCGGGTAGCGCCGGATCCACCCCTGCGTCCGCAGGATGTGCTCGCCGATCATGGTGAGGCCGGCACCCGGGTAGTCATCGAGCAGCACAGCAAGCGGGCCCTGAAAGTCCCCGGGGCCCCATTCCGCAGGCCTTCCTTGGCGTGCGCGTCGGCAAGGACACCGGCCAACGCGAAGGCGCCTGTGCCGGCCATCAGTTCAGAGCTTCAGATGCTTGCTCACGTCGCCGAGCTGGTCGACGAACATGGTGCGCGACTCGAACCACCACTGTCCGTCCACCCGATGGAAGGTGTCGTGATAGTGGCCGGTGACGATGACCTGCAGCGGCAGTTCGTCGGTGGCCTGGGTGATGCAGTAGTAGGACCTGCTGCGCGCGGCGCCGGCCGCATCGTCGATGTAGAGCTGCACATTGGTGGTGTTGTGCTTGGTCTTGGGCGTGCCGTCGGAGTAGATGCGCGTGGCCATCTCATACATCGACCTGACCCGGTCGCGGCCGTCGAACACCGTCTCGGGGGGCCCGTTCTCCACCCCGTAGATCCGGCCGTGCGTGAACAGGTCGGCGACCCCGTCGAGGTCGCCGGCGTCGATCAAGTCGGCATAGGTGTAGATGAGATTCGTGATCGCCCGCGCACTGTCACTCATGTCAAAGGGCATGATGACAGAGCAATTGCTTAGGTGGTCTTGTTTGTCCAGAAGTCCCGCTAAGCTCCCCGCGTGACGCAGTGGTCGCCGACTCGGCTCGGCAATCTGACCGGTAAACGGATCATCGTGACAGGCGCGACCAACGGTGTCGGTCTGGGCACGACGCGGGCCCTCGCACATGCCGGTGCACACGTCGTGATGGCCGTCCGCAACACCACGCTGGGGGCGCAGCGCGCAGCCGAGATCAGCGGGTCCACCGAGGTGGTCGAACTCGATCTTGCCGACCTCCGTTCGGTGCGCAGTTTCGGCGACCGGCTCGACGGCGACGTCGACATCCTGATCAACAACGCCGGAGCGCTGACCGACCGGCGGCGAGACACCGTCGACGGCTTCGAGACGACGCTCGGCACCAACCTGCTCGGCCCGTTCGCCCTGACCAACCTGATCTTCGAGCGGGTGAGCTCACAGATCATCAACGTCGCCTCCGACGGGCACCGCCACGCAACGCTGCATCTCGACGACATGCATCTGCGCCGGGGCAAATGGACCGCGATGGGTGCCTACATGCACTCCAAACTTGCCATGATGCTCTGGGGTCTCGAGCTTGACCGGCGCCTGCGCGCCGCCAACTCGCCCGTCGTCACCCAGCTGGTCCATCCCGGCTGGGTAGCCTCCAATTTGAGCCACACCGGTGATTCAGCGCTGATGTCGCTGGCCCACAAGGTGGTCAAGGGCATCGCCGACCGGCTCGCCAACGACATCGACGAAGGTGCGGCACCGACGCTGTATTGCATCAGCGAGCCGATCCCGCCGGGCAGCTACGTCGGAGTCAGCGCCCGGCTGGGACTGCGCGGCCAGCCCGCCCTGGTCGGCCGCTCACCGCGGGCATGTGACTACGACGATGCGGCCCGAGTCGTGCTGTTCGCCGAAAACGAGACCGGCACAACAATTCCGGTCTGATCGGCTTCATTCGAACTGGCCCTCACGGATCAACCGCGTAACGGCATCGTCCCAGCGCTGTAACTGCGCCTTGGTGAAAAGCGACTCCCCGAGGTAACGCTCGACGTGCGGCCTCAGCAGCAGCGCACCCATCCGAAGGATCAGCGGGTTCAGCACGACCCACAACGGGTCGAGGCCGTCCCGTATCGAACCCTGCGCCTGGAACAGGTCACCTTGAGCTTGGCTGATGCGCACCAGGCCATCGAAGACGATCGTCCCCATCTCCCCGCCCTCGGTCAGCGCCCGCACCAGATAGTCGATCACGACAGGGGCCTCGGCCATCAGTTCGATCAAGCGCTTTCCGGCATTGGCGAGGGCCTCGTCCGGTGCGTCCGCCGTCGCGGTGTCCACCAACGCATTGTTGAGCGTCCCGAGTACGAACTGATCGACAGCCTTGACCAACGCCGCCTTGGTGCCGAAATAGTGCTGCACCAGCCCGATCGAGACACCGGCGGCTTCGGCCACCGCGCGCATAGATGTTCCCGCGATGCCTCCACTGGCGAACTTGGTCAGCGCGGCGTCCCGGATCCGCGCCTCGCTGGACGAATCCAGATACGACGCGGCGGCGGTGTGCGGGAAAAACGACGCGGACTCCATGTCCGTGCAGTGTAGGCGTGGCTTAGCCACACAAACAGAACCACGTCTCAACCGTCATCATCAGCGCTGCGCCTCGGCGTAATACGTACGTATGGTCCGCGATGTGAAACCCAGCTCCGACAAGGACTTCACAGCTCTAGGTTTTCCGCACGCCCGCCTCCAACGCCCGGATCAGGCTCGCCGAGTCCCACGGCCCGTGATGGCGAACCCCGTTGACGAAGAACGTCGGCGTCGAGTTCAGGTCCATCAACTCGGCGTCCTGGGCGTCGTCATCAACCCGGTGCAGGACCCGTGCAGAGTGCACGTCTTCGTCGAATTTGGCGATGTCGCAACCGACTTGGTCGGCGTAGCGGTAGATGTGCTGCCACTCCAGATGGTCCTGGAACTCGAACATCATCGCGCCCATGTCAAAGAACTTGCCCTGCAAGGCGGCCGCCTCGCTGGCCCGCGCGGCGTCCAGCGCCCGCGGGTGCGGCCGCTCGAGCGGCAGATGCCGCCACACGTAGCGCAACCGATCCCCGAAATGGGCGATCACCTCGTCGATCGACCCGGTGGCACGGCTACAGAAGGGACATTCGAAGTCGCCGTACTCCACCAATGTCAGCGGAGCATCGGCCGGCCCGCGGATGTGGTCACGGCCGGGCTCGACATCGCGAACCAGCTTGAGACCTACCGGCACCGGTGGGCTGAGCTTGTCGGTCAACCGGAACACCACCCAGCCGAGGACGACGGCGATTACGGAAGCGGCCAGCACGCCGACCCGGGCGAGATCAGCCGACCGCGGGTCGTCGATCGCCAGGTCGACGATGAACAGCGAAATGGTGAAGCCGATACCGGATAGTGCGGCGCCGCCGGCCACCCGCCGTAGGGTGAGCCCGGGCGAGAGCCGACCCATGCCGGTGCGCCGCATCAGCCAGGTCGCACCCGTGATACCGATGAGCTTGCCCACCACCAGGCCGGCCACCACACCCCAGGTCAGCGGCGAGCGTGCCGCGGCGAGCACGGTGTCGGTGTCCAAGCGCACACCGGCGTTAGCCAACGCGAACAGTGGCAGCACCCCGAAGGACACATAGGGTCCGAACCCCGTTACCAGCCGTTCGTTGATCGAGATGGAGTCGCGCAGGCTGCGGGTGGCGGCGCGGGCATAGTCCGAATTCGGGGACTGGCGAAATGCCCGGATAACGTCGACGGCGGCCTCGACCCGCTGCCGTTCGGGCGTGAAGACGGGAATGAGCAGAGCGACCGCGACACCGGCCAGTGTCGGGTGCACACCGCCACTGAACAGCGCCAGCCACAACGCAACTGCCAGGAGCGAATACGCGAGTCCGCGAGTCGCGGGCGGCAGGTAACGCACGCAAGCCAGTGCAGCCAGCAGCGCCACGGCGACCAGCAGCGGAACCACGCGGATGTGCTCGGAGTAGAAGACCGCGATGGCGGCCAGCGCACCGACATCGTCGACGACGGCCAGCGTCAGCAGGAAGGTGCGCAATCGCGCCGGGTACTTGGGAGCGATGATGGCCAGCGCACCGACCAGGAACGCGGTGTCGGTCGAGATCACCACACCCCAGGCGCTGGCAGCATCCCCGGATGGGTTGAACAGCAAGAAGATCACCGCCGGCACCGTCAGCCCGGCGACCGCCGCCACCACTGGCACCAGAGCGCGGGATCGTTCGGTCAACTCGCCAATGGTGAACTGCGCCTTCACCTCCAGACCCACGATGAAGAAGAAGAACGCCATCAGTCCGTCATTGACCAATTCCTTGACGGTCAACTCACCGTGGGTGTTGCCGAAGCTCAAGCCGACCGGCGTCTCCCAAAAATCCGAATAGGTGTGTGCCCAAGGGGAATTCGCCCAGAGAATAGCGATGACTGTGAAGCCCAACAGAAGTCCTGCGGCGGCATTTTCGCCGAAACGCTTCGCCGTCGGGTCATGCCCGAGCCGGCTCGCTGTCACTGTGTCACCGTATGCGCAGCCTCCATCAGCATCCAACCCGACAGCTGCACGGACAAGTCGCGCTCCGGTGTCTGCGACGAGTTCACCGCGCCCTCGACGAACTGCGCCTGCCCGCCAGCGGCCGTCGGGATCTCGGCGGTGCGCTCCCAGGACGGGCCGAACAACGGTAGGCCCTCGACACTTTGGCGGTTTTCCCAGGCTGCCTCGGCCGAGTCCAGGACGATCCTGCGTGCGGTGTCCCGGGCGGCGGCGTCCTGCTCGGAGTCACCCGGCAGATCGGTAGCGGTCAACGCCAGATACCGGGCGGTGATTCCGGAGAACAGCCCGCCGTCCCCGCCGCCGGCCCCGACGAGGATCCCACCGGGCGCCATGTGCTGCTCGATCGCCGCGACCAACCGGCGGACCCGTGCCCCATGGCGGCCATCGTGGGTTCGCACGGACAACTCGGTCTCCAGCCCGAGCACGACGCCCTGACAGTAGGTGTATTGCGCGCGCACCAGGGACCCACCCTTGATGCCGTCGAAGACCAGGTGGGTGTCGGGGTCGATCAGCGTCTCGTCGATCCAGTCGGCCATCTGCTGGGCACGGCGCAGCCGGTCACCGTGCCGCGTCAGGAAGATGCCGGCCGGCCCGTTGGCGGGGGCGTTGAAGAACTGATCCTGCTTGCGCCACGGGATTCCGCCACCGTCTTCAGGCACCCACGCTCGCTGGAACTGCTCGGCCAGTGTCGTGAGTGCGCGCGTCCGCTCGATGCCGGCGCACCGAGCCGCGCGTTCCAGCGCCAGCGCCAACCAGGCCATGTCGTCGTAGTAACTGTTGGTCCAGCGGCCGTTGTTGCGCAGCCGATGACCGCGGATCTGCCGTTTGATCATGGCCAGCCGGCCGGGTTGGGGCTCGCGGCACTGCGCGTCGACCAAGCAGTCGAGCAGATGCGCCTGCCACCAGTAGTGCCATGTCCCGAATGCCCGGTCACGTCGTGCGGCCGGCCAGCTCACCACGCCGAGTTGAGTTCCGGGCAGGCTCCAGAGACGGCGCAGGTGGCGTTTCGCGATCGCGGCTTCGGCGCTGGCTGCGCGATTGGCCCAGAGCTGATCCATGCGATGCAATCCTGCCCTACCAGGCCTGGGAAAGGTCGGCCCACTGCCGGATCCAGGCGTGCATGGCAATTCCGGCGGCGACTGCGGCGTTGATGCTGCGGGTCGACCCGAACTGGGCGATGGACACCGTCATCACCGCCCCCGCACACGCCTGGGCCGAAATGCCGGGCCCCTCCTGACCGAACACCATCAGACAGTCTCGCGGCAGCGTCGTCGTCTCCAGCGGCACCGAGCCCGGGATGTTGTCGACGGCGACGACGGTGAGCCCGGCGCCGGCGGCGAAGCCGAGCAACTCTTCGGTGCTGTCGTGATGGGTCAGCCGCTGGTAGCGGTCGGTGACCATCGCCCCGCGCCGATTCCAGCGCCGTCGGCCGACGATGTGCACCGTGTCGACGGCGAAGGCGTTCGCGGTGCGCACCACGGTGCCGATGTTGGCGTCGTTACCGAAGTTCTCGATCGCGATGTGCAGCGAGTGACGTCGCCGGTCGATGTCGGCGATGATCGCCTCGCGGGTCCAGTAACGGTAGGCGTCGACCACATTGCGGGTGTCCCCGTCAGCCAGCAACTCCGGGTCGTA
Source organism: Mycolicibacterium sp. CBM1 (assembly GCF_054073305.1). Classification (NCBI taxonomy): domain Bacteria; kingdom Bacillati; phylum Actinomycetota; class Actinomycetes; order Mycobacteriales; family Mycobacteriaceae; genus Mycobacterium; species Mycolicibacterium sp. CBM1. The sequence goes on from NZ_JBSXPP010000010.1 coordinate 142,758, forward strand.
GCGCGGGTCGGCGGGTGGTGGGCCGGCCCAAGGCCCCACCCCGGGGGTCCCCGTGCTCCACTCGGTCGGACCTGGCTCGGTCACGGTCGTTTCCGCGGCGCGTGATCGCCGCACCCCGGATCAGCAACCGGCCAGGTGTGCCGGATAGCCGCCGGTGAGCGCTCGAATCGGGGCTGAGCAGCGACAGCGCCACATTTGCTGGACCCCCGCGAGCGATGCCAGGTCAAGATCACTCCCGCAGCTGCGTGGACGGCGGCGGCCCGGCTGGTGGTTGCCCGGTGCCGAACCTTCCGCTCGACGCACTGCGGGGCTTGTGCGAGACAGGTCACGCCTAGCCCTTTCCGGCCCCCCAGCCCCACTGTCGACGTAGGATCGGCGACCCTAGCCGGTCGGTAATGACGATCCGCCCCCCGACGATGAAGATTTTAGGGTCTTGAACTCGCTCGGTAGCCAGCTGATCGCTGACCTGGAATGTTGTCCAGTTCGCCGTTCGCGGCAAGCTCCCGCTCAGGTGCTGTTGGCCAAGATTTACGACGGCTACCCCCCAGTAACCAGGGCTTTTCCTGTGAACGTCTGGAGTAAATGCACTTCCTGGCGAGATACTGATCTTTGCAAGTTCGACTAAATTGCGCTCGCGCAAGCCCGGCTTTCACCGCGGAAACCCGGTCCGCGGACCACCAGACAGATGGGAAATGATGAACGCTCTAGTGCTGGACTTTCCTGACCAAAAGCTCTACCAGCTGCCCGGGACCATTAGCTGGCGCGACGCCGATACTGGTTGCACCATCGTGCTCGCACAGCCCGACAGCGAACCCGAGCTATGGGAAGACTACCTGCAAGGAGCGCTGCGCAACTACCGCAAACACGGCGTGGAGGATGCGCTGGACCTCGAATCGTTTCGCGACGGACGCGACACCACCTTGTTCTACACCGCGCTCGACGATGACGGGCGGATGCTCGGCGGTCTTCGCGCCAAGGGCCCGTACCTCACGGCCGACGAGTCGCACGCGATCGTCGAGTGGGCCGGTCAGCCAGGACAGGAGGCCGTGCGCAAGATGATCACCGACCGCCTGCCGTTCGGTGTGGTCGAGATGAAGTCGGCGTGGGTGAGCGACGATCCGGCCCGCTCCGGCGCGCTCACCAGGACCTTCGCCCGCACGGCCTTCCCGACGATGAGCCTGCTCGGTGCCCAGTTCATCCTGGCCACGGCCGCGGCGCACGTTCTGGACAAATGGAGCACCTCCGGTGGCGTGGTCGCCACCAAGATCCCGGCCGCGCCTTACCCGAGCGACCGTTATCGGACGAAGATGATGTGGTGGGATCGGCGTACATTCGCCAACCATGCCGAGCCTGGGCAGCTGGCGAGGATCGTCAAGGAGATGCGGATGCTGGCCTCGATTTCCGATGAGTTTGGCGACTTCGGCATGCAGTACGGGAGCGGCATGTGAGTTCTGACGTCAGCGCCGGAGCCGGCGCGGACGCGTGCATCGCCGACATCCTGCGCAGCGACGATCCTGATGACGAATCTCTTCTTGCTCGATTGAGGGACGAGGGCTGCATCGAATTCTTCGATCGCTCCGAGGAATTCAGCTCCGCATTGCATGCGCTGCGCCCCCGACCGGAAGTCGACATCCTCACCGAGCCGCAGCGCTGGGCTTACTATCCGTGGCGTCGTGCCGTGGTCAGGGTGCCCGGCCCCAAAGGCTTCGCACGCCTGCGCCTTGATCGAAACCGCAACATGATCACCCTCGTCGAACAACAGCGACTGGCCCGGCTCAAGATCGGCGTGGTCGGCCTCTCCGTCGGCCATGCGATCGCCTACACTCTGGCCGCGCAGGGACTCTGCGGCGAACTGCGATTGGCCGACTTCGACGAACTCGAGCTGTCCAACCTCAACCGGGTGCCGGCGACCGTGTTCGATCTCGGAGTCAACAAGGCCGTGGTCGCGGCGCGCCGCGTCGCCGAGCTCGACCCCTATATTTCAGTGCGTCCGATGACCGCCGGGCTGACGATGGAGTCCATCGAAGAGTTCCTCGACGGACTCGATGTCGTGGTCGAGGAATGCGATTCGTTGGACATCAAGGCCGCCGTGCGGGAAGCCGCCCGAAGACGAGAAATCCCGGTCCTGATGGCCAGCAGTGATCGTGGGCTGATCGACGTGGAACGTTATGACCTCGAACCCGACCGGCCGATCCTGCACGGCCTGCTCGGCGGGATTGGCGTCACCGAACTGGCCGGACTCACCAGTGCCGACAAAGTGCCGCACGTCCTGCGGATCGTCGACGCCGAGCGCCTGTCGGACCGTGGTGCCGCCTCTCTGGTCGAGGTCAACCGGACGTTGTCGACGTGGCCGCAACTGGCCGGTGACATCGCGGCCGGGGCGGCGACGGTGGCCGAGGCGGTGCGCCGGATCGGTCTGGGCGAACCGCTGAAGTCCGGGCGGGTGCGCATCGACGTGTCCGGTTGCCTCGACGAGTTGCAGGATCCGACACAAACAACCGACCGGGTTTCACCGCCCTCATCAGAGTCTCCGCAGCCGGTGACGCCGCTGGAGACCACGCCGGCGCTCGTGGTCACGAGAGCCGCCCAACGAGCCCCGTCAGGGGGCAACATGCAACCGTGGCACGTCTTGACGGAGAATGGCTCGGTGACGGTCGAGCTGGACCCCAGGTACACCTCGACGATGGACGTCGCGTACCGGGGCAGCGCGGTGGCCGTCGGGGCCGCCCTGTTCAACGCGCGGGTGGCTGCCTCTGCGTGCGGTGCGCTGGGACCGGTCACCGTCTCCGAAGACGCCGAAGGCGGTGGGCTGCGGGCGACCGTCGCCCTGGAACAGGGCCACGACGAGGCGCTCGCCGGCCTCTACGACGCCATGTGGGACCGCGGCACGAACCGCCGCCGCGGCACGCCGGTCGAGCTGTCCGCCACCACGGTCTCCGCCCTCCATGCCGCAGCCCTGCGCGAGAACGCCTCGCTGCACCTGCTGACCAGTCGCGCCGATGTCGAGCACGCTGCGGCACTGCTGGCGGCCACCGATCGGATCCGCTACCTCGAACCTCGACTGCATGCCGAGATGATCTCGGAATTGCGCTGGCCAGGTGACGATCTCACCGACGGACTGGACGTCCGGACCCTTGAACTGGCACCGGCTGACCTCGCAACGCTGGACGTACTCCGACGTGGTGACGTGATGGCTCGGCTGGCGCAGTGGGATGCCGGCGAAGCGCTCGGTGAGGACGTCAAAGCGCGAGTGTTGTCCAGTTCGGCGCTGGGCGTCGTCACCGCGAAAGGTCGTGCCCTGACGGACTACTTCCGTGGTGGCGCCGCCACCGAGGCGGTGTGGATTGTCGCCGAACAGCACGGCCTCGGTATTCAGCCAGTGTCCCCGGTATTCCTCTACGCCCACGACGACGAGGACCTGGCCGAGTTGGCCCCTGGCCACGTCCCTGCGCTGCAGGAGCTTCAGCGGCGCTTCCGGCGGCTGATCGGCAGTGGCGAGGATGAATCCCTGGCACTGGTGTTGCGCTTCACGCATGCGCCGGCGCCCTCCGTGCGGAGCAGGCGTCGCCGCCCGCAAGGATCCCAGCAATGAGCTTGGACACCCTTGTCACCACGGTCGCCACCAAGCTGATGACGGCCACCTCGGCGACATCGACACAGGTCAGCCAAGAAGTGCTCGCCGAACTTGTCACCTCCTTCGGTGTGGATTTCAGCTTCCTGCGTTACAACGATCACACGATCCGCGCCACCAAGCTGATCGCCGAATGGCCGCCCCGCCCCGACGTTCCGGATCCCGACCCGCTCGGCGTGGTGTTCTTCGCCAATGCCGATCCCATTTTCGCGGCCGCCGAACACGCGAAGGAACCCGTGTTCTTCTCCCCGGAGCCCGCGGTCGACGACGCCGACGACTATCAGCGCCGCGTCGAGGAGGCCAGTGGAGTCGCCTTGCCCTCATTGGCGTCGGTGCCGCTGTTGTCCGGTGACGTCACTACCGGCGCGCTGGGGTTCATCAAGATTGGTATCAAGGACTGGTCGCCCGAAGAACTCAACGCGCTCAAGGCAATCGCCTCGCTGTTCGCGCAGGTGCAGGCGCGCGTGCTGGCCGAGGATCAGCTCCGGTACCTGGCCGAGCACGACGACCTGACCGGCTTGTGCAATCGCCGTGCACTGCTCACCTATCTCGACGACCGGCTCAGAATCGGTCGGCCCGGACCGGTGGCGGCGTTGTTCCTGGACCTCGACCGCCTCAAGGCAATCAACGACTACCTCGGCCATCAGGCCGGTGATTGGTTCATCCGGGCCTGCGCCAAGAGACTTCGGGAAGAAACCGGCAACGCCGACGTAATCGCGCGACTCGGCGGTGACGAGTTCGTCGTCGTCCCCGCCAAACCGATGAACGCCGAGACGGCCGAGCAGCTGGCAGATCAGCTGCAGTGCCTGCTGCGGGAGCGGGTGACGATCGGCAGCGAGATGCTCACACGCACGGTCAGCGTTGGTGTGGCACTGGGCATTCCAGGCCGTGACACCACCTCCGACCTTCTGCGGCACGCCGACCAGGCGGTGATGAACGCCAAGAACGCCGGCGGCAACAAGATCGCGGTCTTCACCGAGGACATGTCACTGCGAAGCGATTTCCGCAATGACATCGAGTTGCACCTGCAGTCGGTGATCGAGACCGGAGCGCTGCTGCTGCACTATCAACCCGAGGTCGACATGCGCACCGGTGAGATCCTCGCCGTGGAGGCCCTGGTGCGCTGGCAGCACCCCACCCGGGGGTTGCTGTACCCAGACGCGTTCATTCCGGTAGCCGAATCCATCAACCTTGCAGGCGAATTGGGTCGCTGGGTGATGCGTGCGGCCTGCGGGCAACTAAGTCGTTGGCAGGCGCAGGGCATCGCCACCAACACCGTGATGCGGGTGAACGTGTCCCCGGTACAACTGGTGGCAGACGGCTTCGTCGAATCGGTTGCCGACACCATCGCCGAGTGCGGCATCGCCGGCAAGTCGGTCTGCTTAGAGATCACCGAAAGCGTTGTGGTGCAGGACATTGAGACCACTCGCATCACGCTTGCCGGCCTCAAGAAGGTCGGCGTCCAGATCGCCATCGACGACTTCGGCACCGGGTACAGCGTGCTCACCCACCTGAAGTCGCTTCCGGTCGACACGCTCAAGATCGACAAGAGCTTTGTCATCGACCTGGGCACCAACCCCGAGGACCTGGCGATCGTGCGCGCCATCATCGCGCTGGCCGAGGCGTTCAATCTGGAACTGGTGGCCGAGGGCGTGGAGTCCCCGGAGGCCGCGATGACCCTGCTCCGGCACGGCTGTCACCGCGCGCAGGGATTCCTGCTATCCCGCCCGATACCCCCGGACGCAGTGGCCGGGCTGCTCGCCAAAAAGGTCATCCCGGTGGACTTTTCAGCCCAAGTGAGGGGCTGATTCAGAAGCCGGTCAACAGCTCGACGCGGGCGAAACGACTGGCGGTGCGACTCACCAGGACCGCCTGGGTGGCGGCGCCCCGCAACTCGGCTTGTACCGGCCACTGCGCCTCGTCCGGCATGGCCGCCGTCGACAGCGCCACCCCTGCCGTGGCCCGCACCAGGCGCGTCCCGGCAGACGTAGAAAGGGCAGCACCCGCGACGCGGCCGAACTCGAAGATCAGTCGCTCCAGCGTGGTTTCGCCCTGGCCGAGGATGCGGCGATCGTAGGCCTGCTCGCGTAACCAGTCGGTCAGCTCCGGCCCTGGCCGATCCGCCTGGGGCCGGTACTCACCCAGCAGTGCGACCCTGATCAGCTCCCCCGACTCCGTCCGCATGGGATCCATCTCACCGGGAACATGGCTGTGCAGGACCCCCAACGGCGACGCCACGCAGCGGGCCGACCATGCACGCAGGTGGGCTCCGAAGAACGGCTCCACCCGGGCACGGCGACCCGTCTCAAGGATCACCGGCTGCGCGCGCAGCAGCGAGAGCTCCAGATCGCCTGCCGTTGGGGCCAGCGGGCCCAAGTCCTCGGTCATCGATTCCAGATAGGCAGCGGTATCGGGATCGGCGGGCGGCACCTCCACCGGCGTGTCGGCAAGTTCCACCGTCATGTCCAGGTCACTGCAGAACACGGCATGGGCCAGCACACCCGGACCGGCACCGGCGCAGATCATGTCGACTTCGTCGTCCCACTCCAGCTCCGAAGGCGCGATGAAATCGTCGTTGGTACTCATCGCCGCCAACGTATCCCTAGATTCTCAGAGCTTCGACAGACCGAGATCGGCCAGCCCCAGCACGCTTCGGTAGGGCACGCCCTCGGCCTCGATCGCCTCGGCGGCGCCGGTCGCGCGGTCCACCACCGTGGCCACCCCCACGACTGTGCCACCGGCCTCACGCACCGCACGCACTGCCGTCAACGCCGAACCGCCGGTGGTACTGGTGTCTTCGACGACGAGCACCCGCTTGCCGACCACATCCGCGCCCTCGATGAGTCGGTGCATGCCATGGCTCTTCACCGACTTACGGACCACGAAGGCGTCGATCGGCCGACCGGGGGCATGCATGACCGCGGCCGCCACCGGGTCGGCTCCCATCGTCAGGCCGCCGACGGCACAGTAGTCCCAGTCGGCAGTGAGCTCGCGGACCAATCGGCCGATGAGCGGAGCGGCACGGTGATGCAATGTGGCGCGGCGCAGATCCACGTAGTAATCGGCCTCTTTACCGGACGACAGGGTGACCCGGCCGAACACCACCGACAGTTCGCGGACCAGATCGGCTAGTTCGTCGCGCGCAGCGGAGTCGAGTTCAGGTGCGTCCACGGCTCAGTCCTCTTCCGTTGTTGACCGCACGCCAGCAGGCGGTCCGCCGTGAACATCGTCACGGCAGGCCCGGTGAGCAGCGCGGAGGGTCGGGGCACGCCGCAGACCCTACCGGCTCAGCGCTGGTAGTTGGTCGCCTGTGTGCCGGTCGGCGTCGCACCGCGCGGCTGCTGCGGTCGCAGGGGCGGCGGAGCTTCGACGTGGCCGGGGGGCAGTTCTCGCCGGCCGGCCGGCGCCAGCGGGCGGCCCGGGGAGGCGTTGCGCCTGCCCGCGGACTGGGTGAGTGCCGCCTGCTGCGGGATCGGGGGAAGCACCCGGAGCAGGTCGTTGAACTGACGGACGGTGCGCAAGCCCTCGTCCCACTGGGCGCGCGTCGACGAGATCGGCATGGACAGCAGAGTCCAGTTCTGCTCGTTCCACATGATCTCGGCGCAGTCCGGAGCGGTGTGGGCGAACGTGACCATCCGACGATCGCAGGCACGGCGGGCGGCGTCGAGGTTGGTCGAGTAGACCATCCGCGGACCGATGGCACCCAGCAGCCAGATGTCATTCTCGCGGGGCTCGGCGATGCCCTTGAGCCGCAGATCCATCACCACGTTGGTGCCCACCTTGCGGTGCAAGGCGATCACCGTGGCCACCTCTTCGAGATCGAAGATGTAGACAGCCTCGCCGCGGATCTGGCCGAGCACCACGTTGCGGGCTGCGACATCACCGACGGTGGACATCACGCCGCGCTTCCAACGGTCGACGATGTCTGCGGACTCGGGCTCGTAGTCGAACCCGTGCGACCGCGCCCAGGACTTGCGGCGGCGGCCCAAACCACGTCGACGACCGACGTCGACGTACAACAAAACCGCCGCACCCACGAAGCAGAGCGCGGACAGCGTGAACCAGAACGGAACCATTAGACGTAGCGTATCTGCTTCCCTACCGGAACCGAGAACTTCAGCAGGTCACAAGGCCATTACGGCCGGCCACCGCGGCGAGGTCGGGGCTGGCCACCATCAATCGACTGCAGAGGCAGGCACCGGGTAGTCCGGGTATCCCATGGCGTCGTACAACCGGATGCCCTTGTTGTTGAGCTGGGCGATTGCCCTGGTCAGACCGGCCGGCAGCACCGAGAGCGCGCGGCTGGCCGTGACCAGCGCCTGCACTCCGAACTCCGATTGCGGCACGAGTGTCCTGGCGACCGTGCGGGCGAACGCGCGGCTGTGCCGAACCGGATCGGCCATCACTGCCTCGTACGCGGCGAAGGCAGAAGCGTGGTCGCCGCCGGCCCGCTCGAGTTCGCCGGCCAGAACGTAGGCCCCGAGCACCGCCAAGCTGGTGCTGCCGCCGACAGCGGGACCCGGGCAGTACCCCGCATCGCCGACCAAGGTGACGCGGCCCCGCGACCAGCTGGTCAGTTCCAGCTGGGTGATCGAATCGAAATAGAACGCGCTCGGGCCGTCGAGTTCGGCGAGCCATCGATCGACGGTCGGGTTCAGGCCGGCATATGCGGCGCGCAGCAGTTCGCGCTGCCGGGCGGCGTCGCGATGGTGGTAGTCCAACGGCTGCTCGGGGCGAAACAGGAACACCGCCCGGGCATCGTCGAGGTGGTCTGCGGTATAGATCATCGCCCACCGTCTGACGTCCAGGAAATTCGTCGACTCGCCGTCGCGTGCCAGCTCTTTCGGCACCGACAGCACGGCAAGGTAGCTGCCGAGGAAGTGGCTGTGGCCGGAGTCGGGGCCGAAGACGAGTTGGCGCACCCCCGAATGCAGGCCGTCGGCTCCGACGACGATGTCGTAGCGCCGCCTTGACGCATGGGCGAAGTCCACGATGCCGTCGTCGGCGATCGCGGTGATCTGGTCTCCGAACAGGTACTCCACGTGGTCACGACCGGCGTCGTAGTAGATCTGGCTCAGGTCGTCGCGCATGATCTCGACGTGCCGGTCGGACATGACGCCGAGCAGCTTGAGGTAGTCGACGTCGACCGGCGGGCGCCCGGCGGTGCGTTGCAGGATCAACCGGGTGGTGCCGGTGGCACGCTCCTGGACCTGATCGACCACGCCCATCTGCTCGGAGATGTTCATGGCCGGGCGGAACAGGTCGACGGCGTGGCCGCCCGTCTTACGCAGCACGGGAGCACGTTCGACGACTGTGACGTCGAATCCGCGTCGGGTCAGCCAGTAGGCCAGGACCGGTCCGGCAATGCTGGCGCCTGAGATGAGTACACGCATGATAGGCCTCCCTTACTTACTTAACGGTCGGTAAGCGACGTACAGGAGTTTACTTAACGATTGGTCAGTTAGGGTGGCTACGTGAGCAAGCCAGCGTCAGGAACCCGCGAACGGATCCAGGATGTCGCCCGGGAGCTGTTCGTCCAGAAGGGCGTGCAGCGGACCAGCCTGCAAGACATCGCCGAGCGGCTCGGCATCACCAAACCTGCGCTGTACTACCACTTCACGTCCCGAGAAGAGCTCGTGCGCAGCATTCTTGCGCCGGTGATCGACGAAGGAGAGAAGTTCATCGTCGAGCAGGAAACGCGGGCCTCGACCGACCCGGCCGGACCCCGCGAGCTGCTCGAAGGCTACTTCGAATTCATCTTCCGGCACCGCACCGATCTGCTGCTGGCAGTCTCCGAACTCACCACGCTGGCCGATCTGGGGTTGGTGGACAAGGTGCTGGCGTGGCAGAAGCGGCTGTGCGCGTTGGTGTTTGGCCCAGACCCGTCGTTGGAACAGTCCACCCGCGGGGTCATCGCCTTCGGCGGGATGCAGGACTGCTGTCTACAGTTCCCCGACACCGAGCCCACGCTGCTGCGTGAGGCGACGATCACCGGCGCACTCGCCGCACTCGGCTTACCCGAGCCCTGAACGCGCAAAAGTCCCCGCACCGAAGTGCGGGGACCCTTCGCGCAAGCGCTCATCCCAAGCCAACGGTCTTCGCGCAAGCGCTCATCCCAAGCCAACGGTCTTCGCGCAAGCGCTCATCCCAAGCCAACGGTCTTCGCGCAAGCGCTCATCCCAGAACGAGGGACTCGCCGTTCGGGCTGACGTTAACGGGGACCACGTCCCCGTCGTGCACGTCACCGGCGAGCAGCAGCTTGGCCAGCTGGTCACCGATCGCCTGCTGCACCAGCCGCCGCAGCGGACGGGCGCCGTAGACCGGGTCGAACCCGCGATCGCCGAGCCACCTCTTGGCCTCCAGCGACACCTGCAACTCCAGGCGGCGCTGGGCGAGCCGCTTCTGCAGTTGCGCCAGCTGGATGTCGACGATCTGCACCAGCTCGTCGGGCTTGAGACCCTCGAAGATCAGCACATCGTCGAGACGGTTGATGAACTCCGGCTTGAACGCCGCGCGCACCGCCGCCATCACCTGCTCCTCGCTGCCGCCCGACCCCAGGTTCGAGGTCAGGATGAGGATGGTGTTGCGGAAGTCGACCGTGCGGCCCTGACCGTCGGTCAGCCGTCCCTCGTCGAGAACCTGCAGAAGCACGTCGAACACGTCCGGGTGGGCCTTCTCAACCTCGTCGAACAGCACCACCGTGTATGGGCGTCGACGTACCGCCTCGGTCAACTGACCACCCTGGTCGTAGCCGATATACCCGGGCGGGGCACCGACAAGCCTTGCCACCGAATGCTTTTCGCCGTACTCGCTCATGTCGATGCGGACCATCGCCCGCTCGTCGTCGAACAAGAAGTCGGCCAGCGCCTTGGCCAGCTCGGTCTTACCGACACCGGTCGGACCGAGGAACAGGAACGAACCCGTCGGCCGGTTGGGGTCGGCGACCCCGGCGCGGCTGCGCCGGACCGCATCGCTGACCGCCTGCACGGCCTTCTTCTGGCCGACGACCCGCTTGCCCAGCTCCTCCTCCATGCGCAGCAGCTTGGCGGTCTCGCCTTCGAGCAGCCGGCCGGCCGGGATGCCGGTCCACGCCGCCACCACGTCCGCGATGTCGTCAGGGCCGACCTGCTCCTTGAGCATGACGTTCGCTTGGGCCTCCGCCTGGGGCAGCGCCGCGTCGAGCTTCTTCTCCGCCTCGGGGATGCGGCCGTAGCGCAGCTCGGCCGCCTTGGCCAGGTCGCCGTCGCGTTCAGCCCGATCAGCCTCACCGCGCAGGACTTCGAGCTGCTCCTTGAACTCACGAACGATGTCGATGGCGTTCTTCTCGTTCTGCCATCTCGTCGTCAGTTCGGCCAGCTCTTCCTTCTTGTCGGCCAGCTCGGCACGCAGCTTCTCGAGGCGATCACGCGACGCGTCATCAGTCTCCTTGGCCAGTGCCATCTCTTCGATCTCGAGCCGACGCACCAGCCGCTCGACCTCATCGACCTCGACGGGCCGCGAGTCGATCTCCATCCGCAGCCGTGACGCGGCCTCGTCGACCAGGTCGATGGCCTTGTCCGGCAGGAACCGGCTGGTGATGTAGCGATCGGACAGGGTGGCCGCTGCGACCAGAGCCGAGTCGGTGATCTGCACGCCGTGGTGCACCTCGTAGCGGTCCTTGAGACCGCGCAGGATGCCGACGGTGTCTTCCACCGACGGTTCCCCGACCAGCACCTGCTGGAAGCGGCGCTCCAGGGCGGCGTCCTTCTCGATGTACTTGCGGTACTCCTCGAGCGTGGTCGCGCCGACCATCCGCAGCTCGCCGCGGGCCAGCATCGGCTTGATCATGTTGCCGGCGTCCATCGCGCCCTCGCCGGTGGCACCGGCGCCCACGATGGTGTGCAGCTCGTCGATGAACGTGATGACCTGACCGGCCGAGTTCTTGATGTCGTCGAGGACGGCCTTGAGCCGCTCCTCGAATTCACCGCGGTACTTCGCGCCGGCCACCATCGACCCCATGTCCAGGGAAACGACGGTCTTGTCGCGCAGACTCTCCGGTACGTCACCGGCTACGATCCGCTGGGCCAGGCCCTCCACTATCGCGGTCTTGCCGACACCGGGCTCACCGATGAGTACCGGGTTGTTCTTGGTGCGGCGGCTGAGCACCTGGATCACACGACGAATCTCGTTGTCGCGGCCGATGACCGGGTCGAGCTTGCCTTCCCGGGCCCGTGCCGTCAGGTCGGTGGAGTACTTCTCCAGCGCCTGGTAGCTCGCCTCGGGGTCGGGGCTGGTGACCCGTGCGCTGCCGCGCACCTTCACGAACGCCTCCCGCAATGCCTGCGGTGACGCTCCGTGACCGGTGAGCAGCTTGGCGGTGTCCGAGTCACCGGTGGCCAGGCCGACCATCAGGTGCTCGGTGGAGACGTATTCGTCGTCCATCTCGGTAGCCAGCTGCTGAGCGGCGGTGATCGCCGCCAGCGACTCGCGGGAGAGCTGGGGCTGCGAGGTCGCACCGCTGCTCGTCGGCAGCCGGTCAACCAGGCGTTGCGCCTCGGTGCGGATCGTGGCCGGATCGACACCGACAGCCTCGAGCAACGGCGCAGCGATACCGTCGGCCTGCGTGAGCAGCGCCAACAGCAGGTGGGCGGGCCTGATCTCCGGGTTGCCGGCCGCACTGGCGGCCTGCAACGCGGCGGTCAGCGCCGCCTGGGTCTTGGTTGTCGGGTTGAAAGAGTCCACGACACCTCCGTTTCATCTAGAAAAGCTTGTCGAGATCTATAACGCGGTCAATCTTGAGTCTGTTCCGCTCAAGTTTAGAATATTTTCCGCGCAGCCCCCAGAGGCTTTTGACACCAAATTGGGCCGGGAGTTCCGCCGACTGCTGCCGCAGTCCACCGGATCGATCAGATTGCGCGCCGTTGGCCGCGCCCCCACCAGCCTGTGGCCGGTGGAGGCGGTGTGACGACAGTCTTATTTTTGCTGACGGAACTTTACTGAGAGCCTGCTGGGCAATCGCTGATCTATCGCTGTGAGCTTCAATAAGCTCCCCGGCACATGGGGAAACTTCGCGGTCCACACAAGCTGATGCGAGCCGCGGTCCTCACGTACAGCGTGAGGAACAGGCACCACAAAGCCGATCAGATCCTCAGCTGGCTTGCCGCCCACCGAGCCCGCGATGTGTTGCTCGTCGGCACGATGGGAGACGAACACCTCGGCAATCCGGACATGGTCAACGCAGGCATCATCGAGAAACGGCTGGCAGCCGAGTATGCGATCAAGATGAGTATCAACATCGAGCCGGCCATCACCGCTTACCCGTTCATGATCGCCGACGCTCGGGCGATGCCGTTCGACGACGACTATGTCGATTTCGCGCTCGCCAACGCCATCATCGAGCACGTCGGCCAGGAGCCTGAGCAACGCCAGATGGTGCAGGAGATGACCCGAGTGGCCCGCTCCTGGGTCATCACCACACCGAACAAGTGGTTCCCGATCGAATCCCACACCTCGGTCCTGTGCCTTCACTGGATCCCCGCCTGGTCGCGCAAGCACCGCGACAACTTCACCCGACTGTTGTCGCGTCGGGAGTTCCGCCGGCTGCTGCCCGCTGGCGCCGAGATCTCCGGCGGTTGGTTCAGTCCCACGTTTACCGCTATGTACAGCCGCTCTCCGGTCTCCTGAGGAGACCCACCCGCCCCGTCTCATCGCCACCGGCCGCAGGCGGGTTCAGGCGGCAGAGATGCGAGCCCGAATCTCGAAGTCGAGGTCGACCGCCTCGGCGACATAGACATCCTGGCTCATCTGATTGCCCCGCATCGTCACCTCGCCGCGCGGGCTGATGTAGGTCAGGCCCGACGCGGCGGCCGTCAGATCGGCTACCGCCAGCGATCCGGCTCGCGACACCAGCGCGATGAGCAGGGTGATCGCCTCGTAGCAAGACTCGCCGATGCTGTTCAGCGCCGGCGCGGCGGGTCCGTAGGTGGCGTAGTAGTGAGCGGCGAATTCCATGCTGGCCGTGGTGTGTAGCGCCTCGAAGTAGCCGGCCGCCGCGAACAACCCTCGGTTGCTCTCGCTGCCGCTGGCCATCAGCATGTTCTCCTCGACGTGCGGGCTCAGCCGGGGAACGGCCGCGTCAAGCCCGACCGCGGCGAACTGGCGGTTGAACATCACGCCGTCGCGACCGACGAGCAACAGCACCACCCCGGTGGCACCACTGACCTCGACGTCACGGATGGTCGCGGAGAAGTCCTCGGTACCCAGCGGCACATAGATCTCGCCGACCAGCGGCTTGCCCTGTGCGATGGCGTGCCCGGCCGCGGCAGCGCCGGTCTGCCGGGGCCAGACGTAGTCGTTGCCGATCACGATCCAGCGGTCGACGCCGTGCTCGGACTGCATCCAGTCCATCGCCGGAAGAAGTTGGCGCGACGGCGTCTCGCCGGTCAGGAACAGTCCGGGGGTGCGTTCGCCGCCCTCGTAGAGCGGGCCGTACACGTAGGGCACCCGTCCCGCGGTAACCCGTGCGATTGCCTGCCGCACCGGTGAGATGTGCCAGCCGGTGACGGCGTCGATAGCGCCCCGGTCGACGAGGCGGGCGATCTCGGCGGCGACGGCGGCCGGAGGCCGGCTGCCGTCCACCGGGATGAGTCGCACCACCCTGCCCAGTAGTCCGGTCGTGGCGTTGAGGTCGGCGATCGCCAACTCGGCACAGGCCTCGCAGGACGGCCCGTAGATCCCCGCCGATCCAGAGCGCGGGATGACCAGGGCGACGTTGATCGCGGGTGTCGGTTGCACCGTCGACCTCCATCCGACTGACTCGCGACTCTGACGACAGAGCCGTCGACACCATCGTCGGTCCATCGCGTTACTACCGCGTTGCGCAACCGTTCACGGGCTGGAAAAGAGGTCGCCGACCCGCGCCAGGGTGCGCAGGAACCGGACGGCGTCGTCCTCGCCGAGTTCGTCGACCAATGCCGATTTGAGCGTCGACTCCTGCTTGGTCAGCTTGCGCACCTTGGTCTTGCCCCGCGCCGAGAGGTGCACCAGCACCCGCCTGCGGTCGGTGGCGTCGACCCGCCGCAGCACCAACCCGCCGTCGACCAACTTGTCGACGATGCGGGTCAGCGTCGGCGGCGGGATCGACATCGCCGCGGAGATATCGCTCATCGTGGAGCCGTCTCCATTGCGGAGCGCGCCGAGCACCCGCCAGCCTTCGATGCTGTTGACATCGGTATCCAGCAGCCCGCTGCACAGCGCTTCGGTCCAGCGGCGTTCGGCACGAAAGAACACTTCGGCAACGCTTTCCAGATTGCTCGTGGAGGTTGGCACGATGTGGCTGGCTCCTGAGAACGAATCGCTTCCAATTGACAACTATTTTGCGATGGAGCCTATCTCACGACGCGGCCCGGCGCAGGCCGGTGCCGGAGGTGAGCGCCTCCAGCGCCACGGCGCCCCACTGTGACGCCACCCCGAAGCCGGCTCCGACCAGGGCGGTGGTCGCGGCGATCAGAGCGGGATTGGAGATGCCGGGCGTGGTGATCGGATTTCCGGTCGCCGCAATGGTTCCGACGGTCATCGCGAACCCGAACACGATGGCCGGCGTGGCCGACACCCAGCTCACCCGAGACACCTGGACCATCGCGAAACTACCGACTCCCACTGCGATCGCCACCAGAACGACACTGGAGGTGGTCTGCACCGCAAGCAATGTCGCCGTCGCGATCACGATGCCGATCCAGTTACACGCGACGGATTTCACCAGCCCGGGTAAACCTGAGCCGACGAAGAAGAACGACGCCCAGGCCAGAAAGAGCACCCAAACCGGCAGCTTCCACACGGTGGCCGTCATCAGCGTGGACAGCATACCCAGCACACCCACGCTGATCGCCAGCGCAGAGACCTTCGACATTGCGCGAATTCCTCTCCGGCTCAGTGCCGATGACCATGGTCATGGTCATGGTCATGGTCATGGTCGCTGTGCGCGAGTCGCTGTGCCTCAGCCACCGTCCGCATCTCCAACTGGTCTCCGTCGAAGAATCGCTTCTGCGCCGCGAGGCGGCAGAAGGCCTCGCCGAACTGCCGGTAGTAGACCTCCGGATCACAGGTCTCGTCGATGCCGGAGTCACCGATCGCCGCTATCAGGTGCGCCTTGAACTCGTCCCACTCGAAGGCACCCGAATTGCAGAGGTGCACAACGAGTCCGAAGAGGCGTCCCTGCCAGGGCGCGTCGAACACCAGCTCCCCGTTGGACCGCGGCAGGGCGACGGCGCCGCCCAGATCGTCGAATCCGGTCAGGTCCAGCGTGGCCGTCATCAGACACTCCCAGGTGCGGAGGCCAGCGCGGTGCCCACCATCGAATCCCGGTTGACCAGCGCCACGAGCTGATCGGCGCTCATCCCGTCGGTGCCTTTAGGCCGTTGCGGGATCACCAGGTACCGGATCTCGGCGCTGCTGTCCCAGACGTCGATCTTGACTTCGTCGGGCAGGGTGACGCCGAACTCGGCGAGCACACTGCGTGGATCCTTGACCACGCGCGCACGGTATTGCGGGTACTTGAACCAGGCCGGCGGGATGCCGAGCAACGTCCACGGATAGCACGAGCACAGCGTGCACACCACGATATTGTGCCGTTCATCGGTGTTCTCCACCGCCACCATGTGTTCAGTCTGCAGGCCGGTGAAGCCCATATCGGCGATCGCTGCGGTGGCGTCGCGTAGCAGCCATTCCCGGTATTGCGGTTCGGTCCAGGCCCGAACAACGACCTTGGCGCCGTTGACCGGACCCATGTCGTTCTCGAAGGAGGCCACCACGGCGTCGACGGCCTCGTGTTCGGCCAGGCCCTTCTCGACCATCAGCGACTCGAGCGCGTTGACCCGCGCCTCGACGTCGGACAAAGACAGCCAATCCATTTCGTTTATCTCTCCTAATCTCAGGCGGGTTCGAGGTAGTTCTCGAACAGGTCGGCGTACAGGTTGAAGTCCTCGACAGCCTCGTCACCCCACAGGTCGGTAGAACTGAACTTGACCATGTAGAGCTGGTGCGGAGTGTCGATCTGCTTGTGCGCGCTGTCCGCGGGGTCGTGGAATGCGCCGTACTGCTTGGCGATCACCCCGCTGGCGCGGTTCAGATATCCAGGCAACCGGTTGTGGGTGACCTCGTTGAGGTTGCGCACCAAGACGTGCTCTCCGACGCCATAGCGCGGCGGCGCATCAGCGGGCAGGTCGTGGGGCGTGCCCTTCCAGAGGATGTCGATCATCTGCTCGGCGAACGGCGAGAGGTTCTCCGGCTTCTGCGGGTGTGGCGTCATGGACGGCGGCCCGAGTTCACGCATCCGCTGGTCGATCTCCTCGTGGGAGATGTAGCCCTTGTCGTTGAGCAGCTTCTCAACGGAGAACAGCCAGTGCGCGTAGTAGGTGGAGTCGAGATACTCGCTCCACTTCATCAGCTCGATACCGTGGCGCTGTTCGTCGAGATTGAAGGCACCCTTGGCGATGGCCATCGCCGTCACCGCGTGCATCCTTCCCTCGAAGGGATAGCGCCAGTCGGGAATTCCCGGCTCGAGAAACTCCGCGGCGACGGGGCCGATGCCGTCACGCCCACCCAGATCGTGTGGACCGTGCATATGCCGATCTCCAATCATTAGTTCACGGTCGTAATACTTTCATCTGGAACTATGCGCAGCCCCACGGCGACTCCGCAATCCGTACCGCCAGCCGTAACACAGGATTTACCTCGGTCGGCTCGTTTGTTAAAGCTGGATTTCGGCTGCGACAGGCGCACCCGCACCGGTTGACCCGTCGGGATGCGGTGGCGTATTCAGATCATGCGCAATATTTCCACAATGGAAGTAACTCACCGACCGAGAGGAACACGATGTCTTCGACAACTAGGCAGTCCACGGTGCCGCACGGCGCAGCGCTCGACCTACCGGACACCACCACTGCCGGCATCGCCCTGCAGCTGACGGTGACGACCGTGCTCGCGCTGATCGCCTTCTACTTCATCGGATTCGACCAGGGCGCGGTGTCGGTGTTCGGCGCCGACACCCACGTCCACGAGTTCGTTCACGACGCCCGGCACCTGCTCGGCTTCCCCTGCCACTGAAAGGGCCCGCCATGAACAAAGTCATCGGCCTCGGCCTGACGGCCGGTCTGGTCAGCGGACTCGCCTCGTTCGGCTTCGCCCGGCTGCGCGTCTCCCCGCTGGTCGACGCGGCCATCGGCCACGAGGAAGTTCACGCACACGGCGAGGAACACGAGGTCTTCACCCGGGGACTGCAGGAGAATGTCGGCGCTGGCGTCGGCACCGTGATGTTCGCCATCGTGCTCGGCGCCCTGTTTTCGGTCGCGGTCGCAACCCTGATGATGCGATTGGGCCGGCGGGCAGATCTCACCGATCTGCGGTGGGCGGTCAGCGCCCTGGCGGGGCTGGGCTTCGTGGCGGTGAATCTGGTGCCGTTCTTGTGGTTCCCGCCCAATCCGCCGGGGGTGGGCTTGGCCGACACCATCGGTGCGCGCACCAGCGCCTACCTGATCCTGCTGGTGGCGTCAGTGGCGCTGGCCATCATCGCCGTCGTGGTGACCGTCCGCCTGACTTCCCGACTCGGCGGATGGACCGCCCTGGCGGTCACCGGGTGGGGCTACCTGGCCGCGGTCACCGCCGTCGCTTGGACACTGCCCCGATTTGACGAGGTCCCGCACGACTTCCCCGCCGCACTGCTCGCCGACTTTCGGATGAATTCTCTTGCAACCCAGGCGATCATGTGGCTGGTGTTGGGCACGGTGTTCGCCGCGGCACTGCCCCGCGTCCTCACCCCGGGGACGGTCGATGCGCGTCGTTGAGTTCACCCCGACCCGGGATCAATACGTTTGGACGTTCGGCGGCGCCGAACCGGTACTGGAGGTCTCCCCCGGTACCGCGATGCGACTGTGGACCGAGGACGCGTTCGCCGGGCGCGTCACGTCCAGCTCCGACAAACCCAGCCTGGTTCTCAACACCAAGGAGCTGAACCCACAGACCGGGCCCTTCTACGTCACCGGCGCCGAGCCCGGTGACGCCCTGGCGTTGCACTTCGTGTCCATCGAGCCGGCCAGGGACTGGGCGGCCTCGACCACGATCCCGCTGTTCGGCGCCCTGACCGGCACCGACCGTACCGCCACTCTGCAACCCGCCCTGCCGGAATTGGCCTGGATCTACCGAGTCGACCGGACCGGACGGACGGCCAGCTTCACCGCCCACGAAAGCGACTTCACCCTGGATGTGCCGCTGGCGCCGATGATGGGCACGGTCGGCGTCGCACCCGCTCTTCGCGAAGTCCGGACCACCCTGGTGCCCGACTACTTCGGCGGGAACATGGACACCCCCGAGCTGCGCGCGGGCACCACCGTCTACCTCGGCGTCAACGTCGAGGGTGCACTGTTCTCAGTGGGCGACGGTCACTACCGCCAGGGCGAGGGCGAGACCTGCGGGACGGCACTGGAAGGCGCGATGAACGTCACGCTGATCGTCGACCTGATCAAGGGCGGGGCCCCGGCCTGGCCGCGGTTCGAGCACGATGACGCCTGGCTGACCGTGGGCTCCGCGCGACCCCTCGAGGACGCCTGGCGCTGCAGTCAGGTCGAGATGGTGCGCTGGCTCCAGGAGCTCTATGGCCTGGGCCCCATGGACGCCTACCAGCTGTGCAGCCAACTGTGCCGGTCACCGCTGGCGAACGTGGTCGACGTCAACTACAGCGCGGTGACCAAGATCGACAAAGATCTGCTGCCTGCAGCTGTGGCCTACGGCGGGACGCACCGCCGGCTGGCCGCTCTCGGAGCGACTATGGAGTGAGCCGCAGTTCGAACATATGATCGATCGGTGGGGCGCCTCACCTCGATCGGGTACAACGGCCAGCCGGTACGGCCGCCGTTCCGTCCGGTCGACCCGCCGGTGCCAGTGCTCGTCGACCTGACCGTGCTATTTCCCCGCGAACCGCATCGAACGGGCCGCTATCACCCCCACGGCCTGCAGATGCACAAGGTCGTCGCGGGGACGCTGAGCTGCTGGGGTCTGTGCGAGCAGGGCGACTGGTGGGGGCTGGTGACCTACGAGATCGCCTACGGCCCCAAGAACCGGGCCGTGACTCACTGGGTGCCGGCGTGGACGCTCAAACCGAGCACGAGGACATCGGGCACCCGCTGAAGAGTTAGACGACGAACCACTGTCCACGGTCACCTGAGCACTGGCTGCACTCACCGGATTCCGTAAGTGATCGACATCACACAGTCACCGCCCGTCAGGTTCGCGCGTAGTCCCAGTACTGCAACCATCGCACCGCGGCGAACACGGTCAGCGTCACCAGGTAGCCGACGACGAGCACCGCAGCACCGAACGCACTGATGCCGGCGCCGGCGCCGTCGACCGGGTCGAGCCAGCGCCCGAATCGCCGGCCGGCCCACGGCATGAGCAGCCACTGCAGCGCGGCGACACTGACCACCTGACTCAGCCACAGCGCAAGCCACGGCTCCGCTCCCATCCCGTCGACCACCGGTCCCATGAACCGCGACAACAACATCACCGTGGGATACAGAACCAGCAGGATCAGCATCGCGGTCTTCCACTTCGGCGTGACCGCGGTGCGCCCGTTCTCGGTGCGCACCGTGGCACCGAACGTCGTGGTCGCGACCACTTGGGAGAACTCCCGAGTCAGGCTCGACCGCAGCGGTCCGAGTGCGGCGAGCCGTTCCGGTGAGCTCAGCCAGTTGTCCAACTGGCGTTCGGTGCGGAATCGGAGCACCGAGAAGGATTCCCCGCTGTCCGCGGGGGCGAACGTGCAGCAGCCCTCGAAGCCGCTGAACCGTGCGCTGGCCTCGGCCAACGCCGCGTTGGCAGCCGCGAACTCGGCCTCACGCCCCGGCACCACGACATGACGGAACACCCCTGCGCCGGGCGGCACGGCATCCTCGGTGATCACCAGATCCCCGGTGGCAGAAAGGATCCCCCTTCGCTTACCGGCATCGAGGAGCTGCTGCCGGGCCGCGCTGTCCAACCAGGCGTCCAGTGCGGGCTCACTTGCGAAACTCACCGCGACACCCCAGTCGAGATTCGGCTCCCCGAGGATCGAGACGCGTGCCTCCGTGGCGCCGGTCGCAGTTGCCTGCATCTCGTCGGCCCAGGCGGCGAAGTCCGCGGCGTCGGCCGTCGGATGAAAGATTGTGACGACGGTCACTGCGCTCATAACCGTCAGGATCTCACCTCAGTACGGGTGCTTGTTCGGTCGGTTCTCCCAGGAATCGTAGGCAGCACCGGCCAGGTCGGGCCGAAACTGGCGGATCGTGATGCTGCGCTGTTCGTAGGGCTTGGCAAAGTCCTCGTACTGGAACTCGTCGTCGAATCCGATTCGGCTGGTCTCGGCCAGGTCGTTGGCGAAGTAGACCGCGTCGATCCGCGCCCAGTAGATCGCGCTCATACACATCGGACACGGCGCACCGCTGATGTAGATGTCATGGCCCATCAGCATTTTCGCGCGCATCGGCACCTTGTCGGCCGAGCCCGGCGGGCGGGGCACCAGCTCGAGTAGCGACGCGTTGGCACGGTCGGCAGATATCGAGGGCGCTTCCGGATTCAGCACCGTGCAGGCCTTGCGGATCGTCTCGATCTCGGCGTGGGCGGTCACGTCGCCGGTCAACAGGACCCGATTCTGCCCACGTGCGACGATCTCGCCGTCGCGGACGATCACTGCCCCGAACGGACCGCCCCAACCGTTGTCGACCGACTCCTGGGCGAGTCG
The DNA here is from genome assembly GCF_054073305.1 of Mycolicibacterium sp. CBM1. NCBI lineage: Bacteria > Bacillati > Actinomycetota > Actinomycetes > Mycobacteriales > Mycobacteriaceae > Mycobacterium > Mycolicibacterium sp. CBM1. Next base: position 164,135 of record NZ_JBSXPP010000010.1, read on the forward strand.
GCACGCCTCGCCCATCAGCTCATCAGGAGTCATGTCCAAATCCTCTGCCGTGGTCCCACACTGGAGGTGTGGTTACGGTAGCCCACCGGTATCGCACCGCAACTCGAACGACCGTCAATACGCCCCGGCGTTGGGCGACGAGGTGGTGGCGTAGGGGTTGGAGATCGTCGCGGTGGTCTGCGGGGTCGTGGTCGACGGTTCCGGCGGCACCAACTCCGCGGCGCTCTCGGTCGGCGACGGCGGAGGCTCACTGCTCGGGCTGAGGTCCGTCGTCGAAATGGATGTCACGGGCATCGTCGTGGTGCTCGTCGAGGTCCGCGACGACGACGTGCTGACCCGGACCGACTCCGGGGCCGGTCCTGGGGCCTGGTGTCGTGAGCTTCGGGCGGTGTGCAGCACCGCGAACACCAAGATCACAAGCAACAGCACAGCGGCCACCCCGGAGACGTAGGTCAGGGTGTTGCCGCGCGGGTCGTCCCGGCCGGTATCGCCCGTTTCCTCGTCGGCATCCTTGCCCACGGGCAGAGATAGTACGGTCAGCCGTGGCCACCCGTCGCCCGTCGAACACCAGGAGAAGCACGTGACGACCAGTCTGGGCTCGGAACTCACCGAGTTGATCCCGTTGGCGCTGGTGATCACGCTGTCTCCGCTGACGATCATCCCCGGCATCCTGATGCTGCACACGCCCACGCCCCGCCCGACCAGCCTGGCGTTCCTCGTCGGCTGGGTGTTGGGGATCGGCGGGCTGACCGCCGGGTTTGTGCTGGCGTCCAATGCACTCGGCGGAATCAACAACCAGCCCGCGTGGGCACCCTACTTCCGCCTGGCCGTCGGCGCCGCGCTGGTGGTGTTCGGCCTTTACCGATGGTTCACCCGCAAGCGGTCAGCGCACACGCCCGCGTGGTTGACATCGATGACCAGCATCGGCCCCGGGCGTGCCTTCGTCACCGCCCTGGTCCTGGTGGTCGTCAACCCCAAGGTGCTGTTCATGTGTGCGGCAGCGGGATTGGCGATCGGAACCGCCGGGCTGGGCACCACCGGCGCCTGGACGGCCGACGCCGTGTTCACCGCGGTCGCGGCGTCCTCGGTGGCGTTGCCGGTGCTCGCCTATCTGGTCGCCGGCGAGAAGCTGGACGAGCCGCTGACCAAGCTGAAGAACTGGATGGAAGAACAGCACGCCACCCTGGTCGCGGCGATCTTCGTCGTCATCGGTGTCATGGTGCTGTACAAGGGGATTCACGGCCTCTAGACGCCGACAGCGGCGAGTCCGGGTGATCGTGGACATCGCCACGACGGGGACGCCTAAGATCGCGCTGTGGGCCTGGAGGATCGTGATGCGCTTCGCGTACTGCAGGCTGCCTTCGAACAATCGGGCACCTCGCAGGCCGATCCCGATGACCTCACTCGCGACTTCTACACCCGCTGGTTCGCGCTCGAGCCGGCGGTGCGTGACCTCTTTCCGCCGGAGCTCGCCCCGCAACGCGCGGCGTTCGCCCAGGCCATGCACTGGGTGTTCGGCGAATTCGTGGCCCAGCGCGCGCAGGCCCCGGTCGCCTTCCTCGCCCAGCTGGGCCGCGACCACCGCAAATACGGCGTGACACAACAGAATTACGACAGCATGCGGCGCGCCTGGTATGCCGCGATGCGTGGCCGGCTGGCCGCCGACTGGACCGCGGCCGTCGACGATGCCGCCACCCAGGCGATCAACCTGATCACCGGCATCATGTCCGGTGCGGCCGACGCCGATGACGGCCCGGCCTGGTGGGACGCAACGGTGCTGGAACATCACCGGGTTTCTCGCGACCTCGCCGTCGTCCGGCTGCACCTAGACCGGCCAATGCCGTATCACCCCGGCCAGTACGTCAACGTCCAGATACCCCAGTGGCCACGGCGGTGGCGCTTCCTGTCCCCGGCTATGCCCTCCGATCCGGAGGGGTTCATCGAGTTCCATGTGCGCTCCGTGCTCGGCGGCATGGTCAGCAACTCGGTAGTCGCCGAGACCAGAGCCGGCGACCGGTGGCGGCTGTCCAGCCCACACGGCGGGCTGCAGGTCGACCGCGACGGTGGGGACGTGTTGATGGTGGCCGGCAGCACGGGCCTGGCGCCGCTGCGGGCGATCATCATGGACCTGTGCCGCTTCGGGGAGAACCCACGGGTGCACCTGTTCTTCGGCGCCCGGTATCCCTGCGAGAACTACGACCTGCGCACGCTGTGGGAGATCGCGTCGACCAATCCCTGGCTGTCGGTCTCGCCGGTCTCGGAGTACTCCGGTGACCCGCCCTGGGCGGGCGACTACCCCGACGTCCAGCCCCCGCGCGGGTTGCACGTCCGCCAGACCGGCCGGCTCCCGGAGGTGGTGACCCGGTACGGCGCCTGGGGAGATCGCCAGATCCTCATCTGCGGCAGTCCCGGCATGGTTCAGGCCACCCGCGAAGCGCTGATCGCCAAGGGCACACCTGCCGAACGCATCCAGCACGACCCGCTGAGCTGAGGCCTGCGATCCCTTCTTGTGTGACCTTCGCCCCTTCCCGAACCGTCACAACTGAGACGAGCATCACATTTCAGGGGGAAAGTAGTGAGGGGCTGTCCATGACGACTGCCGGTCGGGCAGACGAAACCGACGACCGCGAACTCGACACCATCGCCTGGCAATTCCTGTGCTCGCAGTACACCGAACGCATCTATTGGGACTGGCCGCTGGAACGGCGCCTCGACGCCTACCTCCGCCATCGAAACCGACAGGACATCCTCAACGACGGCGCCGCATACGCCACCGTTCTGGACCAAGTGATGGCCAACATGGGGCGTGCCCGTCGCGACGGTGTGCTGGCCCCGCCGAACGTCTGAGGGAGCCATGGACATCATTCACAAAGGTGCTGCCGATCTCACGGTTACACCGAATCTCACCGATTACGAGCAGGCCCGCGCAGCGTTCCGCTGGTCGGACGTACCCGACGTGTGTGCGGGGTTGGGTGGCGGCTGCAACATCGCCTACGCCGCGGTGGACCGGCATGCGCACGGCCCCGAAGCGAACCGCACCGCCCTGCGATTCATCACCGACACCCCCGGCAACGCCGAGTTGGTCGCCCACGATCTCAGCTACGCCGAGTTGGGTCGGCTGACCCGCACCTTCACCAACGTGCTGCGCGGCCTCGGCATCGGCAAGGGGGACCGGGTGTTCGTCATCATGGGCCGCATCCCCGAGCTCTACATCAGCATGCTCGGTGCGTTGCGCAACGGCAGCGTGGTCTCCCCGCTGTTCTCCGCGTTCGGACCCGAGCCGATCGCCACCCGGGTGACCATCGGCGCGGCCGACGTCATCGTGACCACCGCCGCGATCTACAAACGCAAGATCGCCAAGATCCGTGCCGAGCTGACATCGGTCAAACACGTTCTGGTGGTCAGCGACGACGATGCGCACATCCCGGACACCCTGGACTTCCGCCGGCTGATGGACGCCGCAGACGCGGACGCGCCGATCGAGCACACCACCGCCGACGATCCGTCGCTGCTGCACTTCACCAGCGGCACCACCGGAACGCCCAAGGGCGCCCAGCACGTTCATGGCGCGGTCAAGATGCACTACATCACCGGGCGGTACGCGCTGGACCTGCATGACGGTGACATCTATTGGTGCACAGCAGATCCCGGATGGGTCACCGGGACGTCCTACGGGATCATCTCCCCGCTGCTGCACGGTGTCACCTCGATCATCGACGAGGCCGAGTTCGACGCCGAGCGGTGGTACCGGATCTTGCAGGACGAGCAGGTCAGCGTCTGGTACACCGCGCCGACCGCCATCCGGATGCTGATCAAAGCCGGGCCGGAGCTGCCCGCCAAGTACAACTTCCCCCATCTGAGGTTCATCGCCAGCGTCGGTGAGCCGCTCAACGCCGAAGCGGTGTGGTGGGGAAAGCGAGTGCTGGGCCTGCCGATTCATGACAATTGGTGGCAGACCGAGACCGGCGGCATCATGATCGCCAACACGCCGGCATTCGACATCAAACCCGGCTCGATGGGCCGTCCGCTGCCGGGCGTAGAAGCCTGCGTGGTCGACCACGACCAGGAGACCGGTGCGGTACGGGTCATCGAGGAGCCCGATATCGAGGGAGAGCTGGCGCTGCGCCTGGGCTGGCCCTCGATGTTCCGCGGCTATCTGAACCAGGAAGAGCGCTACCGCAAGTGCTTCCACCCCGATGGACAAGGGGACCTGTACCTGTCCGGTGATCTGGTCAAGCGTGACGTCGACGGCTACTTCTGGTTCGTCGGGCGCGCCGATGACGTGATCAAGGCATCCGGACACCTCATCGGGCCGTTCGAAGTCGAAAACGTGCTGACCGACCATCCCGCCGTTGCGGAGGCCGCCGTCATCGGCAAGCCGGACCCGACCTACGGCGAGCTGGTCAAGGCGTTCGTCACACTCAAGTCCGGCTACACCGGCGACGACGAGTTGCGTCGCGACCTCATGGGTCACGCGCGAAAGCGATTGGGAGCCGCGGTCGCACCCAAAGAGATCGACTTCCTCGACGCACTGCCGCACACCCGCTCGGGCAAGATCATGCGTCGGCTGCTGAAGGCACGCGAACTTGGCCTGCCCGAGGGGGATGTCTCAACCGTGGAGAACCCGGCTGGGGTGACGGCATGACCGACGCCTGCCTCGAGCGCACACTCCTGACCGACATGATTCGGGTGCGGCGCATGGAGGAGAAATGCGCGGAGATGTATAGCGCCGGCAAGATTCGCGGCTTTCTGCACCTCTATGTCGGCGAAGAAGCCGTAGCGGCCGGGTCCTTACGGGTACTCGGCCCACAGGACGCGGTGATCGCCACCTACCGCGAACACGCCCACGCCCTGCTGCGCGGCATCCCGATGACCAAGATCATGGCCGAGATGTTCGGCAAACGGGAAGGATGCTCGGGCGGACGCGGCGGGTCGATGCATCTGTTCGACGTCAGCCGGCGGTTCTACGGCGGCAACGCCATCGTCGCCGCCGGCCTGCCGACCGCCGCGGGACTCGCCTTCGCCGATGCACAGTTGAAGCGAAATCAGGTGACCGCCTGCTACTTCGGTGAGGGTGCTATCGCCGAGGGCGCCTTTCACGAGACCATGAACATGGCCGAGTTGTGGAAGCTGCCGGTGCTGTTCTGCTGTGAGAACAACCGTTACGCGATGGGCACCTCGATCGACCGGGAGCTCTCCGACGTCGATCTCGTCGTGCTCGCCGAGTCCTACCGGGTACCCGCCGCCAGGACCGACGGGATGGACGTCCTCGCCTGCCATGAGGCCATGAAAGAGGGTGTCGAGCATGTCCGGACCGAAGGCGGTCCGTTCTTCCTCGAGTTCCAGACCTACCGGTTCCGGCCACATTCGATGTTCGATCCCGAGCTCTACCGCGAGAAGGCCGAGGTGGAGAAGTGGCGCGAACACGACCCGATCCGGACGTTCACCGACACATGCCTCGCCGAGGGCCTGGTGACCGCCGAGGTTGTTGCGGCCATCGAGGCGGCAGTGGCTGATGAGGTGGCCGACGCCGTCGCATACGCGGAGGCCGGGACCTTGGAGAGCGTGGACGACCTCACCCGTGACGTCATGACGCCCACCACGAACTTCCCTGCGGTGGAGGCTGTCTCGTGAAGGCCACCTATCGCAGCGCCGTGCACGACGCGATCGCCGAGGCGATGCGCGCCGACGAGCGGGTAGTTCTGCTCGGTGAGGACGTCGGCCGCTACGGCGGAACGTACGCGGTGTCAAAGGGCCTGCTCGAGGAGTTTGGACCGGCCCGTATCCGCGACACCCCGCTCTCGGAGCTGGGCTTCGTCGGCATCGGGGTCGGGGCCGCCCTCAACGGGCTGCGTCCCATCATCGAGGTGATGACGGTGAACTTCAGCCTGCTGGCACTGGATCAGATCGTCAACACCGCCTCGGCCTTGCGGCACATGTCCAACGGGCAGTTCTCGGTTCCGCTCGTGGTGCGGATGGCCACCGGTGCCGGGCGGCAACTGGCGGCACAGCACTCGCACAGCCTGGAGAACTGGTATGCCCACATCCCCGGTATCACCGTCCTGGCACCGGCCACGGTTGCCGACGCCTACGGGATGTTGCGCACCGCGCTGAGCAATCCCGATCCGGTGGTCATCTTCGAGCACGTGGGTCTCTACAACGCCTCGACCGATCTCGACGAACTGGTGCCCACCGACATCAGCCGGGCGGCGCTGCAGCGCACCGGCACTGACGCCACGTTGATCACCTACGGCGGCAACCTGCCGAAGGTACTCGACGCCGCCGAGCAGTTAGCGCAAGCCGGAATCGACTGTGAGGTCGTCGATCTGCGGGTCCTGCGGCCCCTGGACGACGCGACGATCCTGACCTCGGTGCGTAAGACGCACCGCGCGGTGATCGTCGACGAAGCCTGGCGCACCGGCAGCCTGGCCGGCGAGATCAGCGCCCGCATCATGGAAGGGGCGTTCTACGACCTCGATGCTCCAGTCGGCAGGGTCTGCACCGTCGAGGTGCCCATCCCCTACGCAAAGCACCTCGAGGACGCGGCGCTGCCGCAGCCCGACAAGATCGTGGCCGCGGTGCGCGGCCTGTTCGGGGGATAGAGACAGCATGATCGAATTCACGATGCCCGCGCTCGGCGCCGACATGGACGAGGGCACCCTCGACGAGTGGCTGATCAAGCCCGGTGACACCGTGACGCGCGGCCAGATCGTGGCTGTCGTCGAAACCACCAAGGCCGCAGTCGAAATCGAGTGCTGGCATGACGGCGTGGTCAGTGAGCTGCTGGTGCCCATCGGCCAAACCGTGGCGGTGGGTACCCCGCTCGCCACTCTGTTGGAGCCCGGAGAGAAGGCTGAACCGCGTGCGGCCACACCCACACCCGCCACCCAGACCCCTGAAACCACCACCCACGAGCAGGTACCGACGGCCGTGCCTCAGCCCGCGGCACCGCCGCCGGTGGGTCACCGGCAGTGGGTCTCACCGGTTGCCCGACGCACCGCCGCCTCGCTGGGCGTGGACCTGACGGCGTTGACGGGCAGCGGCCCGCAGGGCGCGATCACGCTGCACGACGTCGAGCACGCCGCGGCCGCCGCGCATCACGAGACACCCAAGCCGACACCAGCCCCCAAGCTGGCGGCGTCGGCCGAGCCGATGTCGGCCGCTCAGAAGGCCCGCGCACGCGGCGAGGCGATGCGCGCGTCGATCGCCGCGGCGATGAGCCGCTCGAAGCGGGAGATCCCGCACTACTACCTGGCCGACGAGATCATCCTCGACACCGCTCTGGCCTGGCTCACCGAACAGAACGCCGGGGTTCCCATCACCGAACGAATGCTGCCGGCGGTCCTGCAACTCAAGGCCGTCGCCCTGGCCGCCCAACGGTTCACCGAGTTCAACGGCTTCTGGCACGACGACGGTTTCGAGCCTTCCGAGCAGATCCATGTCGGCGTGGCGATCTCGTTGCGCGGCGGCGGCCTGGTGGCACCGGCCATCCACGACGTCAACGAAAAGAAGCTCGACGAGCTGATGCGCAACCTGACCGATCTGGTCGCCCGGGCCCGGGCCGGATCGCTGCGCAGTTCGGAGATGTCCGATCCCACCATCACCCTGACGAATCTCGGCGAGAAGGGTGTGGACGCCGTCTTCGGCGTCATCTACCCACCCCAGGTGGCGATCGTCGGATTCGGTAAGCCCGCGCAGCGGGTGGTGGTGGTCGACGGCGGTATCCGGGTGGCCACCACGGTGCAGAGCAGCCTGGCTGCCGACCACCGGGCCAGTGACGGCGCCCGGGGTGCGCTGTTCCTCGCCGAGATCAACCGGCTGCTACAGCAGCCCCTAGACCTGTGACGCACGGTAGGAGGACCAGATGAGCTCAGCGGAGATTCGGGACGAGGTGGTGGCGGAGTTGCTCGCGATCGCACCGGAGATCGAGGAAGGTGAACTGTCCGACAGCGAACTCCTGCGTGATCAGGTCGACCTGGATTCGATGGACTGGCTGAACTTCCTAGTGCGGCTGCACAAGCGATTCGAGGTGGACATCCCGGAGTCGGAGTACAAGTCGCTACGGACCATCGAAGATCTGACGAGCTATATCGCCACTCGCCGTTAGACTCCGACGATGGCGCAATTGCCTTCGGTCGTCCTGCACGACCCGTCCTCGCCGCTGACCGCAACCTTCGTACCGGAAGCCGGCATGATCTGCACCTCGCTGTCCGACGACGGTGTCGAGTTGCTCGGGCAGCGGCGCGGCCTGCAGGCGTATCTGGATAACGGCAAGACGATGGGCGTGCCCATTCTCTACCCGTGGGCAAACCGGTTGAGCGCCAACACCTATGACGTCGACGGGGGCGCGGTCACACTGACACCCGGGGTGGGCGGGGTGCGCGCCGACAGCAACGGCCTGCCGATACACGGTGCGCTCTCGGCCTACCCTGGCTGGCTAGTCACCGAACAGTCCGGCGATCGGCTGGCCGCCGACCTCGACTTCGGAAGCCAGCCGGGGTTGCTGGCCAGCTTCCCGTTCCCGCACGTCCTGACCCTCGACGTCACACTGAACAACCGGGCCCTGACCGTGCAGACGACGGCGACCCCGACCACCGCGGCAGCAGTGCCACTGTGCTACGGGTTCCACCCCTATCTGAGCATTCCCGGTGTTCCGCGTGCCGAATGGACGCTGCAGGCACCAGCCTTGCGCCACCTGCCGGTCGACGAGCGGGGCATCCCGACGGGGGCGGCGCAGGATTGGGCGGCACTCTCGGAACCGCTGGGAGACAAGACGTTCGACGACGGGTTCGACGGAGTCGAGCCGGGGGCGGTGTTCGCCCTGTCCGGCGGGGATCGTCGTATCGAGATCGTGTTCGACCACGGCTACCCCGCCGCGCAGATCTTCGCGCCCCTCGGCGAGGACCTGGTGGCCATCGAGCCGATGACAGCACCAACCAATGCTTTACGTAACGGTGACTACCGCGTCGCGGAACCGGGCCAGCCCGCGACGGCGGTCTTCACCATCCGCGTGGCCTAACTCGCCCAAACCGACAAACGGGCGCGAAAATGCGAGTAGATCGCGTCATTTCGTCGATCTCGGCGGCCTACCGGCGGGGTTTCCAGACCACCAGTGCGGTGCTCTTGGGGACCACCGCCAGGTCTCGACGCTGGTTGGCGCGCAACGACTCCAGCTCCTGCACCATCTCTTCGATGCGCGACTGAAGGGCCTCGACCTGATTGGTCAGCTCGATGATCCGCTTGATCCCGGCGAGGTTGACGCCCTCGTCCTGCGACAGCCGCTGCACTTCGCGCAGCAGCTCGACGTCGCGCTCCGAATAGCGCCTTCCCCCACCGGAACTGCGGCGTGGGCTGACCAGACCGAGCCGGTCGTAGGTGCGCAGAGTCTGCGCATGCATACCGGCCAGCTCGGCGGCCACCGAGATCAGGAACGTCCGGGCCTCGTCCGACGTAGCCATCAGCGGTTACCCGCCCATCCCGCCCGGGGGTCGAAGCCGCTGGCCCGCTCGGCGGCCGCGTAGGCCTCCAGGGCTTCCAGGGCGGCACCCTCCAGGTTGGGTGGCACCGCGACCTTCACGGTGACCAGCAGATCGCCGTGACCGCCGCTGCGCTTGGGCACACCGCGTCCACGCACCCGCAGGATCCGGCCGTCGGCGGTGCCCTTGGGCACCCGCACACCGACCTTGCCCTCCAAGGTGGGCACCGAAAGCGTTGTGCCCAAAGCTAGTTCGGTGAAACTCACCGGAACGGTCACCGTCAGGTCGTCGCCGTCGCGGCCGAAGACCTTGTCGGGTCGGACGTGCACGGTCACGTACAGGTCACCCGAGGGTGCCCCACGCAACCCGGCCTCGCCCTGACCGGCCAGTCGAATCCGCTGACCGTCCTCGACGCCCGGTGGGATCCGCACGTTGATGGTGCGGGTCCTGGTGGTCACACCGGTGCCCCGGCATTCGTCACACGGATGCTCGATGATCGAGCCGCTGCCCCGGCAGTCGGTGCAGGGTTCGGAGAACCCAAAGGCGCCCTGATTGCGGTTGATCACCCCGGAGCCGTTGCACGACGGGCACACCTTGGGGCTGGTGCCCGGCCGCGCACCGCTGCCGTGGCAGTTGGTGCACGGCGCGGGACTGGTCAGCCGCAACGGCATGGCGACACCCTTGGTCGCCTCCAGGAAGTCGAGATCTGTCTCGGTTTCCAGGTCCTTGCCGCGCCGGGGCCTGCTGGGCCGCGGCGCCGCGCCACGCCCGAACAGTCCACCGAACAGGTCACCGATGTTCGCGCCGCCGGTCTGACCGGCCGCGTCGAACAGGTCGTTCAGGTTGAAGTCGGCACCGTCGGCCTCCCCGAATCCCCCGAAGCCGCCGCCCCCACCGCCGCCGCCGTTGAACCGGCGACCGAAGCCACCGCCGGCGAACATCCGTCGGGTCTCGTCGTACTCCTTGCGCTTGGCCGGATCGGTCAGGACGTCCCTGGCCTCACCGACCTCCTTGTAGCGCTCGTCGGCCGCCTTGTCGTCGGGGTTGCGGTCGGGGTGATTCTCGGCGAGCAGCTTGCGGGCCACTCGCTTGATCTCGTCTTCGGTGGCGTCGGAGGAGACGCCGAGCACCTTATAGAAATCCTTCTCAACCCATTCACGTTGAACCATGCCGCGTCACCTCCTCTCACCTCTCGTCATGATTGTTAGTTCGATTCTGCGTTCTTCGCGCCGGTCTGCTCACCGTTGGCGGGCGTGTCGGCGTTGTCAGGTCCCGTCGACTCACCCTCCAGGGTGTCCACCACCCCGACGAGCGCGTGCCGGAGCACCTGCTCGCCGAGTCGATAGCCCTGGCGCATCACTACTCCGATCACCGGCTTGGAGCCCTCGCCCTCGTGCTGCACGGCCTCGTGCAGCGACGGGTCGAAGTCGTCGCCCTCGGCACCGAATGCCGTCAGCCCCAGCCCGGCCAGCGCGGTCGTCAGCTTGTCGGCGACCGAACGCAGCGGACCGCTCTCCAGGTCACCGTGGGTGCGGGCCCGGTCCAGGTCATCGAGCACGGTGAGCAGCTGGCTCACCACGACGGCCTTGGCTCGCTCGCCGGCCACCTGCTGGTCGCGCAACGCGCGCTTGCGGTAGTTGGCGAAGTCGGCCTGCACCCGCTGCAGATCAGCGGTCAGTTCGGCGACCTTGTCGGCCTGCTCCCCGCCGGCGCCCGCCGCCCCCGGCGCCGGCCCACTGGGGGCCGGGCCGTTGGCATATCCCGGGTCGCTTCGCTCCTGCCCTCCGGAGGCTTCGCGAACTTCTCCGGTCTGGGGATCGACTCGGCGCTTGTCGGTGACAGTTACCGGTTCTTCCTCGCGACCTTCGCTCACTTGCGCTCCTGATCATCGTCATCCACGACCTCGGCGTCCACCACGTCGTCGGCTCCCGAACCGCCCTGGGCACCGCCGGCGCCCTGCTCGGCCTGGGTGGCCTCGTAGATGGCCTGGCCCAAAGCCTGCGACTCCTGGCCCAGCTTCTCCATCGCCGACTTGATGGCACCGATGTCGGTGCCGGCCAGCGCGGTCTTGGCCTCGCTGATCGCGGCGTCAACCTTGGTCAGCGTGTCCTCGGGGACCTTGGAGCCGCCCTCGGCGCCGCGCTGCTCGGAGACGAACTTCTCCGTCTGGTAGACCAGCGACTCGGCCTGGTTGCGGACGTCGGCCTCTTCGCGACGCTTGCGGTCCTCCTCGGCGTGCGCCTCGGCGTCCTTGATCATCCGGTCGATCTCCTCCTTGGACAGGCCGGAGCCTTCCTGGATCTTGATCGTGTTCTCCTTGCCGGTGCCCTTGTCCTTCGCGGTGACGTGCACGATGCCGTTGGCATCGATGTCGAAGGTCACCTCGATCTGAGGCACGCCACGCGGAGCCGGCGGGATCCCGGTCAGCTCGAAGCTGCCGAGCAGCTTGTTGTGTGCGGCGATCTCGCGCTCACCCTGATAGACCTGGATCTGCACCGACGGCTGGTTGTCGTCGGCGGTGGTGAAGGTCTCCGACCGCTTGGTCGGGATGGTGGTGTTGCGCTCGATGAGCTTGGTCATCACGCCGCCCTTGGTCTCGATGCCGAGGCTCAGGGGGGTGACGTCAAGCAGCAGAACGTCCTTGACCTCGCCCTTGAGCACGCCGGCCTGCAGGGCGGCACCAACGGCCACAACCTCGTCGGGGTTGACGCCCTTGTTGGGCTCCTTGCCGCCGGTGAGTTCCTTGACCAGGTCGGTCACCGCGGGCATGCGGGTGGAACCACCCACCAGGACCACGTGATCGATGTCGGCCACCGAGATGCCGGCGTCCTTGATGACCTGCTGGAACGGCTGACGCGTGCGGTCGAGCAGATCCTGGGTGATCTTCTGGAACTCCGAGCGGGTGAGCTGCTCGTCGAGGAACAGCGGGTTCTTGTCGGCGTCGACGGTGATGTAGGGCAGGTTGATCGAGGTGCTGCCACTGGAGCTCAGCTCGATCTTGGCCTTTTCGGCGGCTTCACGAAGCCGCTGCATGGCCATCTTGTCCTTGGTCAGGTCGATGCCGCTGGTGCCCTTGAACTTGTCGACCAGCCACGTGACGATCCGGTCATCCCAGTCGTCGCCACCGAGGTGGTTGTCACCCGAGGTCGCGCGGACCTCGACGACGCCGTCGCCGATTTCCAGCAGCGAGACGTCGAAGGTGCCGCCGCCCAGGTCGAAGACCAGGATGGTCTGTTCCTTGCTGCCTTTATCCAGGCCATAGGCCAGCGCCGCAGCAGTCGGCTCATTGACGATGCGCAGCACGTTCAGACCGGCGATCTGGCCGGCCTCCTTGGTGGCCTGACGCTGAGCGTCGTTGAAGTAGGCGGGCACGGTGATGACCGCGTCGGTGATGTCCTCACCGAGGTAGCTCTCGGCGTCACGCTTGAGCTTCATCAGCACGCGAGCGCTGATTTCCTGCGAGGTGTAATCCTTGCCGTCGATCTCGACGGACCAGTCGGTGCCCATGTGCCGCTTCACCGACCGGATGGTCCGGTCGACGTTGGTCACTGCCTGGTTCTTGGCGGGCTGGCCGACCAGCACTTCGCCGTTGCGCGCAAAAGCGACCACCGACGGCGTGGTGCGGGATCCTTCGGAGTTGGCGACGACGACCGGGTCGCCACCCTCCAGTACCGCGACGACGGAGTTGGTGGTCCCGAGGTCGATGCCGACCGCACGAGCCATGATGAATCCTCCTGAATAGTTACGTCTGTGGATCTGAGCGAACCAGGCTCAAGCCTGCTCCTGCCGGAGGCCGGCTGTCAAGCGAGAGTTGAGTCTGTTTCACTCAAGTTGTCAATTTCGTCAACGAGGGCTGTGCGCGATTTGTTCCCGGCATCCGGCGGTGACTAGCCAGACGACGAATCTTCGGTAGGTTTGCTCATCGTGACGCTCAGCGTGGCCGACCTGGAGCGCTGGGACGCAGGTTCAGTTCGCGCGGTTGCTGAAGCAGCCACAAAACGGGCTGGCGAGACCCGCGCCGTCGCCCACGACATCGGCGGGATCATGGGGCGCTTGGTATGGGAGGGCGAATCCTTCGAATCCGCCATGGCCAAGGCCAGGACCATCAGCACCGAACTCGAGAAGCATGCCGACGAGTGCGATCAGGCCGCGAAAGCAGTCAGTGCGGCGGCCTCGGAGGTCGAATCGATCAAAGCGGAGTGGTCACGGATTCAGCACATGGCCGACCGTTGGAGCATCACCATCGACGTCGCCGACGGAGCACTGCACTACCCGACGCCTGCGGACCCTCATGAACGAGCCGAGGTCGAGCATCACGCTCAGATCGTGCATGACGCCATCGTTGACCTACTTCGCCGAGCTGACTCCACCGATCAGCACCTGAGCGCAGCGGTGAACGGCGCGATCAGCGACATGGCCGACGCCTTGGGCACCGATCACATCGATTCCCCACAGGACGCCCAGCAGACCGTCGAGCGGGCGCTGGCCGGCAATCACGAGTCAGCGGCCCAAGTACGGGCGGTGCTGGATTCGATCAACGGCAACCAGCGCGCGGGGAGAGCTCCGGTCACCCCGGTTCAAGCATCAGTGCTCAGCCAGCTCCAGGCACAGCAGCACGGGATGTCGATCGAGGCTCTCAACGAAGCCGAGCAGCGGCTGGGTGACAGCAAGGGCATCATCGCGGACTCGTGGCAGCTGATGAGCAACCCCGACATTCACTTCCCCACAACCCAACTCACCCCGGGCGCGGTGGACGACCCGAAAGACATGGCCGCTGGTGGATTCGGCCAGCTACCCGCCAGCGTGCAGTCGGTGTTGTCGTCCAAAGGAATGTCCAACCTCAACGAGATGACCAAACTGACGAACATCGTCAAGGACGGCAATCCGATACTGCGACAGGGCACCGCCTTGGACCGCAACATGCTCAACAAGGCCACCGAGATAATGGATGCCCCAACGTTCGACGGCACCTCCATCAGCGGCCGAGTCGGTCCGACGGCCATTGCCAACGACGGCCGGCCCGTCGCGCTCGACGTACTGGCAACCGCGGGACAGGATCATCTGGCGATTCACGATGTCGTTCGAGATTCGGCCTACGCCGACCGCTTCATGAAGGGTGTGACGTCGACCGATTGGAGTGACGGCGGGAATGCCGCTGGCGCGATGTTCGGCTGGACCGGGGATGCGGTCAACGGTCCAGACGCGAGGCTAGCCGCCGAAACCGCATCGGCCTACGGGTCCTACGTTGGCCACCACGAGCAGGAACTACTGCACATGGGCGGCAACCAGACGCTCGGCCAGATGAATCCCGAACTGGTCCGCGGCCTTTCGCACGGTTTGACGCCCTATATCCCCGACATCGCGGAGCTCTCGCAAGGCCGTCATGCAGGGTTCGCTACCCCAGACACAGCCGGCGACGCACAAAGCGGAAGTATGCCCATTGCCAAGGGAATCTTCTCTGTTCTCAGTACCGACAGGCAGGCTTCTGACTATTTCAACGGCCAGGCTGGACGTGACGCCGTCGATGCGCAAAGGGATTACGCAAACGATTTCAAGCACGGCGTCGACATGTCGAGCGACAACCGCCGGCTGCGCGATTCGATGACCCTACAGGGGCTGGTCGACTCGGGAATCCATAGCGCCACAGATGCATCCGGCATCAATGACGACGCCAAGACTGCGACTGCTTACGCAGCCAAGAAGTCGGCTTATGACTTCGCGTTCGCTGGATTGGACGCCGCCGGCGTTCCCGGAACCGACCTGGCATCCAAGGCCTTCGAGCAAGCCCTGATCGGCGAACAACCAACCGCAAAATGGGATCCTCACGCCGTGCCAGACCTCGACCTCGGTCAGGGCGAGCAACAGGTTCTCAATGCATTGGCGCAATCTGGTGTGCCAATCCACCGGCTGCCGGAAGAGTTCCTGTCGGCGCCGGACCCAAGTAATCCAGATACACCCCGCCACATCCTGTCGTTCGAAGAGTACAACTCGCTACAGAGAGACCGAGTGCTGTCGAGCAGTCAATACAATGACGCCATCAAAGCGGCTATGAACGCGACCATGGGCGAATCAATCGTCAGCGGTATCGACGATCAACTGACGAGTCGATTCAATGCAGTTACAGAAGATGTGGATCCCCAGAAGTGAGCAGCCCGAACGCGAGACGGCTGGCAGCAACCCTGCTTTCCCTTGTCTTGGTACTCAGCGGCTGCGGCCCTGAGACACCAGCTCATGTAGCGGCACAACAACCGCAGCGGTGGCCGACGATGTTGTCAGAACTTCACTTCATCTGGAACGCTGAACCTGGCATCGACGTGGCAGCGCGCCCCGCAGTAATCGTGCGCGCGTACCAAGAATCGGTCAGCGCGGCATCGTTTGGTGGGAGTGACGACTATCTGTATCCCGGCTTCACCCGCGCCGTTGCACCCAATCAGCCTGTCGGCAGCCCTCGTTCAACCTTGGCTCTATGGCCCGAGACCAGATATCCACTCAGCCGTCCGCAGGTCGGTACGTTTCGCTACCACATCCTCTCGATTGAAAAACGCAACCTGGATGTCACTGCCGTTGTATGCGCATGGCTTTGGGGCTCTGCCCGCCAACAGCCCGACGGGTCCTACAAGTCAGTAAACCGCTACTCCGACGGAGCGGGAGTGGTTGTCGAGCGATTTGATTTGCGCTCGCCATCGGGGTCTGGAGCCGACAATATTCGTCCACAGACTGGCCCCTCCCCCTACGCCACTAACGACGTATTTGGCGAATGGCGTGTGGTGGGTGCACTTTCAGCATCCGATTCCAACGGTGCCGGCCCCCAATGGCCCGAGTTCGACCAAGATCATGCCGCTTGCGCGGCCAAAGCACCCGAATCAGAAGAGCGCCGACAGTTCCTCACCAGCGGTGAACACCCGCGATCGGACTTCCCCACCCTGCCGGCCTACCCCGGCTGGCCGGCCGAAACCCAGTAGCCGCTAGAGATCCGAAGGCCCCGCGACGCCTTTCAGCTCGGCCGCGTTGCGTTGTTCCATGTCGTCGAAGAGCCGCGCAGCGGTGTCGAGATGGGTGGCGTGGCTCTCGACGGCGGCCGTATGCCGGTCGCTGATCGTCTGCCACTTCTCGGCCATGCCCACCAACGCATCCGCCGACGAGCCCACCCAACCGGTCTCCGCCGAGGCCAGGCTGCTCAACGAGTTCGTGTGCGCGCTGGCCAGGGCGGCAGCCCGGTCGGCGACCTCCGAACTCGCGCCGAGCAAGCCTGCTATATCGACCTTCAACGTCCCAGCCATGACCGATCCCTCCGAATCGGATGCTAACCGTCGCACCCGCGAGCGGCCAGTCACCCGCATACGAGCCCCGCCCACTAGGTTGGCGCCCATGCGCACAGTCACGCTCGCCACCGCCCAGGCCCTGATCGCCGCCGCGCACACGGAGGCGACCCGTCGCTCGGTGAAGATCTCCGCCGCGGTCGTCGACGCCGGCGGCAACCTCGTGGCCTTCGGCCGGATGGACGGTGCCGAGATCGCCGGCCCTGTCCTCGCCGTCGACAAGGCCTACACCGCGGTGTCCAACAGCATCGCCACTGCAGAGCTCGCCGCTCTCGCCGCCCCGGGCGGCGAGCTGTTCGGGTTGCAGGCCAACGGTGGGGGTCGGTTCGTCATCTTCGGCGGCGGCATCCCGCTGCAGGCCGACGGCGTGATCGTGGGCGCGGTCGGGGTCAGCGGCGCCAGCACCGCCGACGACGTCGCCTGCGCTGAGGCGGCCGTACATGTCTGGGCCGCCGGTTCCTGACGCTATTTCCGCCGCCGGCTCAGCAATCGCACCAGTACCGCCTGAGCCACCGCGAACACCGCAAGCATCCCGCCCACGATGCCGAACCCGCCGTACACGCTTCCCCCCGACGAAAATGCCGTTCCCACAACGCTGTTGATACCGACCGAGACCGCCGTGCGGCCGAACTCGGAGGCCGCCGTCACACCACCGGCATACTCCAGCGGAGTCAATTCCTGACGCCAGCGAGTCAGCACCAGCCGGGCGCAGACATTGCTGACCCCGAACAAGAACACCGCGACCACCATCACCGGCAGGCGCACCGGGATCCAGCCCACCGCCAGCACCAGCGTCCCGACCGCCCCGCCGAGCACCCATCCGATGCCCGAACCACGATGTCGCGTGACCGCATACAGCAGCGCCCCAACCACACCGCCCAGCGCGAACGCCGACCCGACGTGCCCGACGGCGGCAGGATGGTGCAGCAGCCCCTTGGCGAAGAACGCGCTGAGCAGCTTGCGGAGTTCGTAGAGGTGGAACAGCATCAGGCCGACGACCACGATCAACAGGTAGGGGTGGGCGAGGATGTACTTCAGACCCGCCCATGACCCGCCGTGCGACGGGTTCTCCGGTCGTTCGGTCAGCGATGTCTTCGGGATGAACAGGTAGCAGACTGCCGAGGCGACGAAGCCGATCGGGATGACGATGTGCGGGACGATTCCGGCCGACCACACCATCAGGCCACCGAGCATCAGCGGCCCACCCACGGCGCCCACTTCGAACGCCACCTCGTAGCGAGAGTTGATTCGGTCCAGCAGATCCCGACGGTGCCCGACCAGATCCAGCGGAACGGTGTGCACCGAGGTGTCGACGTATCCACGGATGAGTGCCTCGAGCGTATAGCAGCCCATCACCCACGGCAGGCTCGCTACGCCGAACGCCATCGCGAGAGGAATGCCGGCGAGCACGACGCCCCGCAGCAGCGTCGAGACCACCAGGACCAGACGCGCGCCGAACCGATCGGTCGGCCAGCCCGCCAGGTAAGTGCCCAGCATGTGCACTCCGGTGCCGAAGGCGGTGAAGAACGCCGCGCTGCCCAACGACCCGGAGAGGTCGGCAACCAACAGCGGCTGCGCCAGATGTACAGCGCTGTTGACGATCTGGGTGACCAGCACGCCACTCATCAGCCCGCCCAGCCGTACCGAATCCGTCTCGGAACTGGACAGGCTCACGTGTTCAGGTCCTCGGCATGTGGTCGAGCGCATTATTGCCGACGAACACTGCGGCCGCGATCAGCAACACCGCGATGAGCCAGCGCCCATGCACTTTCATCAGGCGCTCGTAACCGTCCTTGATGCGCCCGGCCGCGCCCGGACTAACCAATTCGATGACGGCGGGGGCTACCGCGGGGACCACGGCGATCGCCGCGAACACGATGACGCCGAGCACGCGATCGGACCGGTCGGGGATCTGCAACAGCTGGTGACCGGCTGCGATGGCGATCGGGAACACCTTGGGGTGCAGCCCACCGACGACGAATCCGATCAGGCCGGCGCGGGTGATGCGTTGCCGTACCGGCAGATCGACGTCGGGGTCCAGGCAGCGCGCCAGCCCCGGGAAGCGCTGGACCACCGCGGTCCGCAACCGGCTGGGAGTGTAGCCGGATTCGGTGGGGTCGTTGATCGGCTGGTGACGCAGCGCCGCCACCCCTCGGTAGAGACCGATCACCAACAGTGCCAACGCGATCACCACTCGGACGATGAACCCGGGCCAGGAGGTGTGGTGCGGCGCCGCCGTCATGCCGGTCAGAGCCGCGATCCACATGCCGACGGCGGTGGCGAAAGCGATACCGACGACGGCACCGAGGCCGAACACCACCGACGCCTGCCTGGGCACCTTCTTGTCGCTGGCGATGATCAGGCCCACGATCAGCGTCTCCGGGCTGAAGAGGATCGCCAGCGCCAGCGTGGCGAGGACGGTCAGATGCTCGACCATCGCTCAGTCCAGAAGGCTGTCGACAAACGACTCGGTGCCTTGCTTCCACGCGATGACGAAGTTGCCGACGTCGTCGCGGCTGATGTCGAGGACCGGGCAGAACATACCGGGTCCCTCGCCGGCGAAGAAATGCGGCGAACCGACGACACCGCGGCGGCGCCCCTCGTCCCAGTCGGCCTGCACCGCAGCCGATGTCGCGTCAGCATCGAGCGGTTCGACGCCGAAGTGAGCCGCCAACCTGGCGACGACATCGGTGGCTCCGATGTCGAGTCCTTGTTCGAACACCGCGTCACGCAGTGCCATCCCGACCTCCTCGGCCAGCCCGGCGTCGCCGGTGCGGTCCGCCGCGGCCGTCAGGGCGAACGCCGTCATAGAGGTGGCGGGAAAAGTGTCGACGGAGAAACCGCCGAACAGGTCCGGGCGCACGGATGCCCGCAGTGCGGCAACCTCCATACCGATGTGGTGGGCATCCAGAGGCTTGCCGTTGATCAGTTCGAGCGGCCAAGCGTGGATATGAAGCCGCGGCTCGGTACGACCGAGTTCAGCGCGCCGGTCTATCAGGGTGTGCAGTCCGGCATGGGCAAACGGGCAGAGCACATCGGCGAAGACATCCACGGTACGCATGGCGGGCAGACTACTCCGCCAGATCGTCCGCCGAGAGGCGCTGCGCCACCGCACCGTAGCGCTCGAACCGTTCCTCGTCACCGAGTGCGTTGTAGAGCACGATGCGGGTGGCGACATTGCGGTACTTCTGCGCCAGAGCGTCGGCGAGCCCGTCCCACGTCGACTCGGTGGCGAACGTGGCGAGGTGGTCGTCACTGATCTGGGCCGCCATCCCGGCGACGTCGCCGGCTTTCTGCCGTTCGCGGATCCGGGCCGTGGTGCCCTCGAATCCCGCCTCGTCCCAGATGAATGCGTAGTTGGGGGTGCTTCCGTAGAAACTCAGCGCTGCCCGCACCCGCTCACGTTCGGCATCGCGCTCGGCATCGGTGTCCCCGACGATGGTCATCACCGGCACGATCACGTCGATCTCGGATGGCGAACGGCCGGAGTTCGCGGCGCCCTCAGCAACTTTCGGAATGACATGGCGGGCCAGGTAGCCAGGTTCGCCGATCGGGTGTACGTGCACACCATCGGCCACCTCGCCGGCCATCCGCAGCATCCACGGATTCACCGCCGCCACGTCGACCTTGGGGTCGGGCGCGTCGATCGGACCGGCACTCCACTGCGGGGTGATGAAGTCGAGCTCGTAGAACTCGCCGTGGTGGTCGAGCCGGCCGGTCCGGAACGCCGCGAAGCAGGCCTTGACCGCCAGCACGTAGTCGCGCAGCCGTGGACCGGGCCGCTCGAACGGCACGCCGTAGCGACGGACCACATGGGTGCGCACCTGGGTGCCCAGACCGAGCCGGAACCGGCCACCGGTGCCCTCCTGCAGCTCCCATGCGGTCGCCGCCGTGACGAACGGGCTGCGGGGGAAGGCGACGGCGACGCCCGTCGACAGCTCCAGGCCCGGCGCGGCCTGGGAGGCGACCGCCGCGTTGAGGTATGGCGTGCGACCGGTCTCGGTGAACAACATGCCGGAGAACCCGCCGTCCAGCGCGCGCCGGGCAAGGACCCCGATCCGGTCGAGCGGCATGGCGGAGGTCATCACGTCGACGTGCACCGGACGAATGGTAACGGCGAGTGGGAAACACCACGGGGCGACCGCGTCCGCGATCTAGTCTGTGCGACAGCTGTACAACGACTGTGCACGCGGGATCGGGAGGCTGACGGTGACGGTCAAGCAGGTATGTCTGGGAATCGCGGTGGCCGGAGTGGTCGCCGGCACGGGTTCGGCAGTGGCCACCGCCGTGGCATACGCGGAGCCGGCCTCGTCGGACTCCACCGGCGCTGCCGCCTCGCCCGGCAAGGCGACCGGCAAGGCGCCCGGCAAGGCGACCGGCAAGGCCTCGCCGGCTCGATCCGCCAAACGCGCGCAGCAGGCGGCTGCCGGGCCGAAGCGCCCCGCCGTGGCAGCCACAAGCACACCGCCATCATCCGAGCCGGACACCGCCAGTACCGCGGCGGCATCGGAAGCCACGACGACACAGCGGACGGTGGCCCGCACCGCCGCGATCCCGGCCGCCACCGCACTGCCCGCCTCGGTGCAGCTGTTCTCCGCCCTGCCCCAGCCGGTGCGGCTGCCGGTGGTGCCGCTACCTGTTCCCGTCCTACCGTTCGCACCAGCCAGCACGGCCAGCGCCGCCAGCACGGGCTACTCCTATCGGTCGCGCACCGCCAGCACGGCCGCAGCCCTGGTCACCACCCAGAACGCCGTCGACCCCACCAACGTCCACGTGCTGGTCATCGGCGTCGACGGCACGAATATGCGCCGCATCCTCGCCGACCCCACCAACGTCAACTTCCTCAACCTGATGGGTGAGAGCACCACCGGGATCGCCAGCATCGTCGGCCACACCACGATCTCCAACCCGTCGTGGACGGCCATCCTGACCGGCGCCTGGGACAACCAGACCGGCGTCATCAACAACGTCTTCACGCCCGACACCTACGACAAGTGGCCGACGGTGTTCACTCAGCTCGAGGCCTACAACCCGCAGATCTCGACCATGGCGATCGCCGACTGGAGCGTCATCACCGACATCGCCGGGGCTGGTGTGATTCCCGCCGACACGGTCACCTTCGTCCCGCAGGTGACCGGTGACGGCAACTGGTCGCAGACCGACGCCGAGGTGACGGCCCAGACCGTTGCCGCGTTGCAGGGCACCGAGGCACCCAATTTCCTGTTCTCCTACCTGGTGCAGGTCGACGAGGCCGGTCACCAACACGGCGGCGCCTCACCGCAATACGCCGAGGCGATTCACCGCACCGACACCAACATCGGCGAGATCATGGACGCGGTCGCCGCGCGCGAAGCGGCCGGGGAGGACTGGACGGTCATCGTCGTCACCGACCACGGACATCAGCCGCAACTCGGCTTCGGACACGGATTCCAGTCGCCGGACGAGACGTCCACCTGGGTCATCGCCAACGGCGACGACTTCGGCGCCGGCCAGCTGAACCTGGCGTACTCGATCGTCGACGTCACGCCCACGGTGATGGACCTGTTCGGCGGTCCTGCTCCGGCGGGTACGAACGGGGTGTCGCTGACGACCCTCGGCCAGAGCCAGATCACTCCCGTGAACCTGACGCAGGCGATCAAGGATGCGATCGCCACTCAGGGCTGGCCCGACATCCAGACCAACGTGGCGCTCAGCGCACGCACCATCTTCGCCACCATCCCCTACTTCGTCGACGGCACCATCACCACGCTCACCTCGCAGCTGCAGGACATCGTCGAGCAGAACATCTTCCTGATCAGTCCCTTGGCCGAGGTCGCCAAGGCCGTCGTCCGAGTCATCGGCGGGGTGGTCTACGCCGCTACCGACGCCCTCGCGCAGCTGGTCGCGTGGATGACCGGGGTCGACATCTTCTCGCAGGGATATCCGATCGAACCCGCACCGGCGGCGACCCAGCCCTCGATTCTGGTTGCCTGACCGGCTCCGATCGGACCGGCCGGTAGGCCATACTCCGCGCATGGGTACCTACGCAGTCACCGGTTCGGCGTCGGGCATGGGGCAGGCCGTCGTCGCCAAGCTGCGCGCCGCCGGCCACACCGTGATCGGGGTGGACGTCAAAGCGGCCGAGGTGGTGGCCGACCTGTCCACTCCGGCCGGGCGGCGCGCGGCCGCCGACGCCGTGCGCGCCGAGTGCGGCGGCAGGCTCGACGGTGCGGTGCTGGCCGCCGGGCTGGGGCCGACGCCCGGCCCCGAGAGCCCCCGGTTGATCACGCAGGTCAACTACTTCGGGGTGGTCGAGCTGCTGCAGGCCTGGCGCCCGGCCCTGGCCGCCGGGCAGCGGGCGAAGGTCGTGGTGTTCTCCAGCAACTCGACGACCACCATCCCGGCGATACCCGCCCGGGCGATCGGGGCCATGTTGTCCGGTGACGGGGACAAGGCGGTGCGTGCCCTTCGCCTGTTCGGCAAGGCCGCCCCATCGATGGCCTACGGAGCGTCGAAGGTTGCGGTGACCCGATGGGTACGCCGCAACGCGGTGACGCGCCCCTGGGCTGGCGCGGGCATCCGACTCAACGCCATCGCTCCCGGCGCGATCTTGACCCCGCTGCTGGAGAAACAGCTGTCCACGCCGGCCGAGGCCAAAACCATCCGCGCCTTTCCGGTACCGATCGGCGGGTTCGGCGACGCCGGCCGGCTCGCCGACTGGGTGCTGTTCATGCTCTCCGACGCAGCTGACTTCCTCTGCGGTAGCGTCGTTTTCGTCGACGGCGGTTCGGACGCCTACTTCCGGGCCGACGACTGGCCCGGGCCGCTCCCCGCTCGGCGGCTGCTGCCCTACCTGTGGAAGTTCAAGAGGTTCAAACCGTTCGGCGAGAATCCGTGATCGGCCGGATCGCTCTCGTGACGGCGGCGACCACGACGTGGACGTCCGCGGCGGTCCGCTAGGGGCGCATCGCGTACGCTCCGCCGTAGGCCTTGACCTGCTGCCACACCCGGTCGGCACGGCTGGCGTCGCTCACCGGTTTGCGCACCGCACCCAGCGCCCACTCCTGTTGTGCCGCAGTCGAGCTAGCCTTGCCGTGCAGCGCGACCGCGTAGGTGGAGAAATCTCGGACCTGCACGTCGAATATCTGGTCCACCAGGTCGGCGTCGATACCGCGCAACTCGGCCTGCTCCAGAATCAGCTGGCCGTACACCACCAGCGTGAACAGGTGCCCTACCACGAGCATGAAGTCGAGGTCTCGTTGCTGCTCGGCGTCCGGCGCTGCGGCCAGTACCAACTGCTGCAGTGCCCGCACCTGCTCGAGGAACCGAGCCACGTTCGGTATCGCCGATGCCTTTTCGTAGACCGGCAGCCAGTCGGCGAACTGAACCTTGGAGGCGCCCCTCGCCGGGCCTTGCGCCCAGAAGAACACATCGTCGGCTGGGTCGTCCCTGGTGCCGATCTCGGGGTAACTCGTGGGGTTCAGCAGATAGTTGGGCATGAACTTCAGGATCTGGGTGACGTTGACGTGCACGGTACCTTCCAGCCGCGGCAGCGCGCCGATCAGCCGGGTGACCTGAGCGAAGTAGGTGTCCCGCTCGAAACCCTTGGCGGCCATGATGTCCCACAGCAACGTCACCACCGTCTCACCCTCGGAGGTCACCTTCGCCTTGGTTGCCGGGTTGAACAGCAGATAGCGCCGATCCTCGAGACTGGCGCTGCGGAAATAGTCGACCGCGCGATCACTGAACAGCTTCATCGCGACCAGCCGAGCATAGGCGTCGACGAAACCGGCCCGCACGTGCGGGAATTCGGTGACCGGATTGCCATACAGGATCCGGTTGTCGGCGTGGGTGATCGCCTCGTAGAACGCGTGCTCACACATCCCGATCGACGCGGTGCAGAGGTTGAACTTGCCCACGTTGACGGTGTTGAGCGCCGCGGAGAAAGCCTCGGGGCCAGTGGACAGGATGTCCTCTTCGCGCACCGGATAGTCGTGCAGCGCAAAGTTGCTGACGAACATCTGCCCGCGCACCACGTTACCGATCAGCCGGTAGGCCGGATGCGTGCTGTCGGCAACGAACCACACGTACCCATCGGGTCCGTCGATGTCGGACCGCCGGGAGAACACCGACACCATGCCGGCCACGTTCCCGTTGCCGATGTAGTACTTCTCGCCGGTCGCGCGGAAGGCCACCCCCTCGTCGTCGGCTCCGGCGGGGGTCAGCACCATGTCGGTGTTGTAGATGTCGGCGCCGTGCTCACGCTCGGACAGGGCGAACGCCATCACTCCACCGGCCTCGAGCTGCGCGGCGGCGCGCTGCTTGGCTTTGATGTTGTCGCTCTGCCAGATCGGCCCGAGCCCGAGGATGGTGACCTGCTCGGTGTACCAGTAGGCCAGTCCGTAGAAGCCGAGGATCTCGCTGAGCGCGGCATTTCGCGAGGTGTCCCAGCGCTTGTCGGCGTCGTCCAGGCCGAATTCCGACGGGGTCAGGAACGTGGCGAAGATGCGTTCGCGCCTGACGAACTCCAGGAAGTCCGACACCCAGACCGCGTCTAGGTCGTCCTGCAGCAGTCGCGCCTTGCCCCGCTCCTCGAACCAGCCGATCACAGCTTTCAGCTGCCGACGGGTGCCGGGGTCGAACTGTCGTGGGTCGTAGCTGTTGGGATTGAACAGCAGCCCGCCGGTGTCGGCCATGGCGTGCCCTTTCGTCGATGAAGTCGAATCTAGCGCGGCTACCGGCCGCCGACCGGGGTTCGCGGGATGCTTCGTCGCCGGCCACGCGCCGAGTCACTTCAGTCACATCCGTCACCCCATGCGTACCCTGACATACGACGGCGGGAGTGTGGTGTGCGAGTAGCCAGGGGCATAAGGGCCGCGGCAGTGGCGATGTGGCTGGTTGCTGCCGGTGCCACCGCGGCCGGTTGCAGTTCGACCATCGACGGTGCGGCCATCTGCCCAGGCTGCGGCCCAGGCGGCGAACCGTCCTTCCCCACCACCCGACCCACGGTCTCACCGCCCACCCCCTCACCGGCCCCATCGACGCCCGCCCCGTCGCCCGCGCCGGGCGACCAGACGCTGCCGGCCAGCGATACCGGCTACGTCTACATCGAGACCAAATCGGGTAAGACCCGCTGCCAGATCAATGCCGCGACGGTCGGCTGCGAATCGGACTTCGAGAATCCACCAGTGGTCAACGGCGAGCCGGCCAACGGTGTGGAGGTCTCCGCCAGCGGCAGCGTGCGCTGGATCGCCGGCAACCTCGGAGCCATCCCCACCACCCCGATCGACTACGCCACCTACCACGCCGTCGGCTGGACGATCGCCGCCACCGAGAACGGCACCCGGTTCACCAACGACGGCTCCGGCCACGGGATGTTCATCAGCACACAAGGCGTCGAGGTCTTCTGACAGTCGCTTCCAGGGACTGGCTTCTAAGCTGGCCTCATGGACTTCCGCGTGTTCGTCGAACCTCAGCAGGGCGCCAGCTATGACGACCAGCTCGCCGTGGCCAAAGCCGCCGAATCCCTAGGCTACTCAGCGTTTTTCCGGTCCGACCACTACGTAGCGATGAGCGGTGACGGGCTGCCGGGACCCACCGACTCGTGGGTGACACTCGCCGGCATTGCCCGGGAAACCACCACCATCCGGCTCGGCACACTGGTGACCTCGGCCACGTTCCGCTATCCGGGACCGCTGGCGATATCGGTGGCTCAGGTCGACGCCATGAGTTCCGGACGTGTCGACTTCGGGATCGGGGCGGGCTGGTTCGAGGCCGAGCACCTGGCCTACGCCATCCCATTCCCCGCACTGGGTGAGCGGTTCGACCGGCTCGAGGAGCAGCTCGACATCATCACCGGCTTGTGGACCACACCGACCGAAGAAACCTTCGACTACGACGGCACCTATTACACGGTGCAGGATTCACCCGCGCTGCCCAAGCCGGTGCAGAGTCCGCACCCGCCGATCATCATCGGCGGCGGCGGCGCCAAGCGGACCCCCGCCCTGGCCGCCAAGTTCGCCGCGGAGTTCAACCTCGCGTTCCCGGCGCTCGACTTCGTCACCCCGCAGTACGGCCGAGTCCGCGCCGCAATGGAGGCGGCCGGCCGCTCGCCCGACGACCTCGTCTACTCGGCGGCGTTCGTCGTGTGCGCCGGGCGCAACGACGCTGAGATCAGCCGCCGCGCCGGCGCGATCGCACGGGAGGTCGACGAGTTGCGCGCCAATACGCCGCTGGTCGGGACGCCCGCCGAGATCGTCGACCGGCTGGGCCCGTTCATCGAAGCCGGCGTGCAGCGGGTGTACCTCCAGGTGCTCGATCTGGCCGACCTCGACCACGTCGAGTTGTTCGCCACCGAGGTGGTTCGCCAACTCGCCACGTAACGGCGCGGCGACACATTTGGCCGACATCCGGCGCGATTCGCGCCGGTGACCTCGGGAAGCGGGGGTACGGCGTTTAGCATGAGTAGCTGTGGCGAAGTACGACCCCGCCGGGGATGTCGGCGACGCCGTTGCATTCGGTGACCCGTTCGGCCCGTACCCGCAACAGCCCTATCCCGGTTTGGCGCCGTCCGCCGATTCCCCGGTGTCCGCGGCGAACGCTTCGACGGCGGGCCCGAATGACGATTCCGAGCCGCCCACCGACCCCGCCCTGCCGGTCGTCGCCGTCGAGGAGGGCTTCGATCCCTTCGCCCCCGACGCGTTCTGGTTCCCCGAACGGCCGTGGTACCGCAAGAAGCAGGCGACGCTGGCGTTGGGCGCCATCGGCGCCGCCGTGGTGGCCATCCTGATCGCCGTGGTTCTGCTGGTGGCGTTGAACTCCGATGACTCCGACGACGCCACCACGCCGTCTACGACCCGCACCACCGCACCCAGCACCACCGCGTTGACCAGCTCGCAGGCGCCCGAGCCGCCGCCACCTCCGCCCCCGCCGCCGGAGACTCCGCCGTCCGCGCAAACCCAGACCTGGGTGCCGCAGTACCCGCAATACCCCCGGCAGAACGGCGGGGACCGGCCCAACGTGACCACGCCGCAGACCAGGCCACCGCAGATCAGCGTCCGCCCGACGCACCGCCCGGCGTTCCCCAACCAGCCCGGCGGCGGTTGACGGTTACTATCGGAACCCGTGGCGCGTGACGGTACTCCCGACCCGAGCAACTACTCCGATAGCGACCCCACTCAGTACGCGAATCTGGGTGGCGCCGGCGGCGAGGCATACAGCGACTACCAGCAGCCCGATTACGGGCAGCCGACCAGTTACGGCCAGTACCCGCCTCCCGAACCCACCCCGTGGTACCGCAAACCCGCGGCGCTGGTCGGTCTCGGCGTACTCACCGCGATCGTGTTGGCGTTCCTGGTGTACGCGGTGGTGAAGTTCACCGGCAGCGGCGGCTCCAGTCCGGCGGGCACCTCGACGTCGTCGACGACCTCGGCGACCTCCTCGACGGCGGGCAGCGACGGCGGGACGGCCTCGGTCGTCACCGAGCCGGGGGGTACGACGCAGACGGTCACCCAGTCGCCGTCCGAGACGGCCACCACGTCGGAGACCCCGACCACGACGACCGAGTCACCGACCACCACGACGACCACCGAGGCGCCCTCGACGAGCACCAGCACGTCGGTGGCGACGTCGACGAGCACGGTCACCGAAACCATCACCACTACCCAGCGGGTACTGCCGACGTTGCCGAACCTGTTCCCCCGCCCCGGCGGTCAGTAGCGCTCGGCGGCGGCGTACATCGCGACCAGCGCCTCGGCGCTGCGGACCGCTGCGCGGCATGCCCTGGTGGTGAAGGGGTCGTTGAGCGGATGTTCGGCGCGGCGGCGCCAGCGCTGAGCCGCCGCGAACGCCGCGCGGGGTCCGTCGTAGGGAACCTCGGGTGTCAGACCGAGCCGGCTGGCGGGGTCGGTGCCTGAGCCGCCGATGATGCGCCGCAGCGACACCATCTCGTCATCGGTGAATGTGGTTGATCGGGAACGCAATTGACTGAGGAGCCGAAGTTCCTCGAACGCGTGGGTGTCCGCCAGCAACGGGTCGATGTCGGCGAGGATGTAGGGCGTCGCCGTGATCGGGTGCAACTCGACGAAGCGGCGCAGCGACAGCAGCGCGGTATGGGCCTTCAGTAGCTCGGAGCGCTGCGCGAACTGCTGGTCGATGACGTCACGCAGAGCCACCAACCCACTGCGCTCAAGCAGCTCGTCGGCCAATGCGACCGAATCCGTCACCCCGGAACGTAATACCGCGATCGAGATCCGGACCCCGAACATGCCGAACCGGTCAAGCAGCTGCGCCCGGGTACGGGCATCGACGGGCAGCGCGCTGTCCTCCCGGACGAACCGGTCCACGCTCAGCATCGCCTTGTTCAACTCGGTGCCGTCCACGCTGGCCAGTTTGTGCAGCGCCGCGAACTCGCTCTGGCGCAACGTGCGGGCGGTCAAGGCCAGCAGACCCGACACCGGAACGACTGCCTGGCAGATGCCGGTGCGGTCCAGTTCACCGGTGAACCGCGCGGCGACGTCTTTGGCGGACAGCATCGCGTCAAGTCGCCCAGCGCCGATCTCGTCGGCCCGCGAGGCCACCCCGATCACGCCCAACGCGCCCGAGGCTCCACCGACCAGTTCTCCGATCTGCTTGAGCAGTGCGGTGTCCGCGGCGTTGAGAGTGCGCAGCAGGAAGACGACGGCGTCGACCCGGGGCACCCCGTCTTCGGGCACCAACAGACGCAGGGTGCGCTCGGAGACGTCCCGCGACAGCGACGACGTGCCGGGTGTGTCGATGATGGTGGCGTCGATCAGTTCCGCCGCCGGCCACTCCACGTCGAGGTCGACGACGTCGTTTGGGTCCAGGGCGCCGAAGTCGAAGCTCAGGCCCGCCCCGGCGGACGAGCCTCGCGAGATCGGGATGTTGGACCGCCGCCCGCCCACGTGGTTGGCGGTGACCTTGGGGATGGGCCCGTGCCGGAACCAGGTGACGATCCGCGTGGCCTCGGTGGCGTCGGTCGGCGCGATGGTGTCGCCGACCAGCGCATTGACCAGCGTCGACTTGCCCGCCTTGAGAGTGCCTGCCAGGGCGATGCGGATCGGCTGGTTCAGCCGCCCGGCGATCCGGTCGAGTTCGTTGAAGACGTCGGGCCGCTCGCGATAGGCGGGCTCGCCCTGGTAGGCGCGACGGGTGCCACCCAGGATGGCGCGGACCTGATCGCTGGTGCTCATCGAGTGACGAGTCTACGGTTCGGCGCGCCGCCCGCGCGGCGGCTAGGATCAGCCGCCATGGCCCCGGACAAGACGCCGTGGTACCGCTCGGCCGCGGCCACATCTGCCGCGGGCGTGCTGGGGTTGGCGCTGATCGCGATTCTGGTTATGACCGTGATCACCATGTCGGGCAAGTGGAGTTCGCCCGAGACCGAGACGGTCCTGCCGCCCGGCACGCATCTGCCCGAACCGCCGCACTTCGCGGCCACCACGTCGTCGTCGACCACCACGTCCTACCCCAGTGTGCGGCTGTCCACGACCGACATCGGGCTGCCCGGCGAGAGTTCGACCAGCACCACCTCCGACAGCGCCTCCCCCACCCCGAGCGCGCTGCCGACCGACGGTGTGGCGCCGACCTTCCCGGGCAGCTTCCCAACCCGGGTGACCAACCCGCCCGGGGCACGCACCACGCGGCCGGGTCCGCGGCTCAATGTGACGAGGACGGCGTCACCGTAGCGGAAGCGATTGCTGGAACGAGCTTTTCGGCGTTGTCGATGACCTGGGTCAAAATGTTGAGCTGGCGCTCGAGCTCGGTGATCCGCGCGTTGCGTTCGGACTCCTCCAGCCGGGCGGCGGCGATGGTGGACTGCAGCGACTCGTTGAGCGACCGGGTGGTCTGGTTGGCGATGTCGCGGTAGTGGTCCCGCAGCTGGCGCTGGACGTTCTTGAGCCGGTCGCGGGATTCCTTGGCCACCACGAACATCACGTCGTCGACGAAGCGGCGCAGGTTGGTCTTCGCCTCGCCGCGCACCCGCAGCATGCGGTTCTCCATGTCCTCCTTGTAGGCCTTACGTCCCAGCAGAAGGCCCGCGCCCAGCGAGAGCGGATTGAACATGCCCAGGCCTGCGACCGAGGTGAGCATGCCGAACATCAGCACACCGCCGTAGGAACCACGCATGCTGGTGATCGCCTTGTGCCCCTTGCCGATCGGCTTGGACTCCAGCCGGGCCAGCGACTTGAGGCGGCCGACTCCAGCGCCCATCTCCGCGGCGCTGACCTCGGGCATCTTGATGGCATCCAGCCCGGCTTCGACGAAGGTGCGCGCGACTTCGGCGGCCAGCGCCTCGGCCCGCTGGTAGGCCCAGACGAAGTTGTCCCCGACGGCATTGGCGACGGCGTCTTCGACCTCGGCGCCGATCTCGGCCCAGTGCTGGGTCGGGTCGCAGGTGTCGATGACCTGCTCGATGTGCCCGGTGATCGCCCGGAACCGGGCGCGCAGGTCGTGGTCCACGTCGGCGGTCAGGTCGGCGATGCCGTCGTTGAGTACCTGTTGCCACAGCGCGGTCTGCTGTAGGGCGTCCTGGGCCTCCTGCTTGCGCCGCTCGAGATCCTCGGTGAGCCTGCGGACCTGGTCCGGGTCGCCGAGCGCGGCGAGTTCGGCGTTCACGGCGAGGCTCAGATGCTCTGCGGCGGCGCGGATCTCGCTGACCACATGATCGCGAACCCGATCGTTCTCGCGGGAGAGCACCTTCTCGGAGAGAAACTGGACGATGGCCGGGAAGTTCGATTCCTCGTTGAGTTCTTTGTCGTTGAGGCTGATCGCGTGGCTGCGCAGCAGGGCCGACGCCGGGATCACCGGCAGGTCCACGCCGGCGCGCTGCAGGTGGGCGCCGTTCGTCTCGACGATCTGGCGCCAGAACGGGTAGAGGTCGGTCTTGGTGGCCACGATCGCTCCGACCGGGCAGACCTCGGTGGCCTGGCGGATGAACCGCATCTCGGGTTCGGTGAACTCCTGGCTGGTGTCGCTGACCATGAGCATCGCGTCGGCGTCGGGCAGCAGCCCGAGCGTCGACGACAGATGCGGCTGACCGTGGCCACCCACCCCCGGGGTGTCGATGAACGCCAAGCCGCCCTTGAGCAGCGGGCTGGGCGCACCCACCTCGACGCGCAGCACTTCCCGGCCCTGCGCCTGGGGTGCGCGGCGCAGGTCGTTGCCGATGTCGGCCATCGGGATCGCGATGAGCTGGGGTGCGCTGCCCTCGCCGGTGGCGACCACCAAGTGCGCCGTGGGCTCGTCGGCGTAGCTGACGACGGTGACCACCGCGGTGGTCTCGTCGTCCCCGACGCGGGCGACTGGCAGGTTGAGCAGCGAGTTCAGCAGCTGGCTCTTGCCCTGTTTGAGTTGACCGGCGATGACCACCCGGATCTGGGGGTCGGTGATGCGTTCCTTGGCGACCGCCAGCCGGGCCACCAGGTCACCGCGGTCGTAGAGACCGGCGATCGCACTGGTGTGATCGATCAGTTCGACGATCACGTTGACCCGGCGCGGGTCCTGCGGTTGCGTCACATGTCCTCCCGGTGCTCGCTCTAACACGGTATGCGCACGAACCGGCGGGGACCTCCAGGCATCCTGGGAGGTCCCCGCCGTCGCCGGATTCGCTAGATACCCAGCAGGTGGTTGCCCGACGCCAGCGAGGTGTCGTGGCTCGCGTCGAGGTGGCTGTTCACCAGCGTGGTGTCGTGGCTGGTGTCGAACAGCGAGTGGCTGGACGAGTCGTGCGTCGAGCTGTCGCTGACCGTGGTCTGGTGCACCGAGTCGTCCGAGTGATCCGACACCGTGGTCGTGGTGTGGCTGGGTGCACTGACCGAGTTGCCGCTGCCGGTCGAGGAGTTGGTCGACGTGGCGGTCGAGGTGTGACCGTCGATGACGGTGATTCCACCGCCCCCGCCATTCCCGCCGGAGGTGTGGCCGCCGCCGATGCCGATCAGGCTGCTGCCACCGGCGGCCCCGCCGCCGTTGCCTCCGCTGGCGTCGACGTCGTTGAAGACGGGTCCGCCGTTGTCCTTGATCACAGTGCTGCCGCCGGTGGCGGTGGTGCCGTCGTCGTCGACCTGACCATGTCCGATAGCGACGTTCGAGCCGGTTCCCGCGATCACGTGACCGTTGTTGACCTCGTTGCCGTTGCCCAGCACCGCACCGTCGCCGCTGACGATGTCGCCGTGGTTGGGGCCGTCGACCACCACGCCGCCGTTGGTGGCGGTGTTCGTGGTCTTGTTGCCGAAGGTGATGTCGCCGAAACCGAGGTTGAAGGCACCCTGCTGGGCATTGGCGCCCGCATCCTGGTTGGGGCTGAGTAGGGCGGTGTCGTTGTGGCTGGCCAGGTCGGTCTGCGGGGCGAACGTCGGCGACGGCGCATAGACCGGCTGGTAGGCCGGCGCGAACCCGTACTGGTTGGACACCGCGCGTTGCAGGCCCACGATCGGGTCACCACCGCCGAGCACCAGCCCGGGGACGGCCGTGGCCGCCACAGCGGACACCTGGGCAGCCGACACCCCGGCCAGTCCCGCGTCGCGCATCGCCTGCTCGGGCGCGGCGACGAACGCGCGGGCGGCGTTCTCGTTGCGGAACAGGTCGAGGATCCAGTCGATGAGAGGAAGCATGGTCGGACCTTTCTCAGGTGGTGCGCGCCGGTGCCTCCGGCGATCTGGAGACCACGTTATGGACGCCGACACCCCCCGGAAACGGGGCTGCAACCCCTCGTCGGCGACCAGCCGCTAGGGCGGATCCGGGGTGCGCATTAGGGGATTAGGGAGTCCCTAGGGAACGCCGCTGAAACGACAAAACCCCCACGTCATCTTCGACGTGGGGGTCGGCCGAGAGTGTCCGACGAACTCAGAACAGCTCAGAACAGCTCGAAGCCCTGGTGATCGTTCGCGCCGTGGGAGTCGTCGGTGTCGGCGTGCTCCCAGGTGGTGTGCGCGGCCCAGTCTGTCGCCGAGTCCAGTGCCGGCGCGTGGTCGACGAGGGTGTCGATGAGCTGCTCAGACGAGTCCGGCAGCGTGGACTCCGTTGCCGAGGGAGCCGTCCCCGGATCGGTGATCACCGCCGGATCGGCGGCTGCATGGGTGACGACGTCGGTGATGACGGGGTGCGCGTCGGACAGGGACGCGGCCGGCAGATGGGCGTCGAAAGCATCGAAGGCCGCGGTCGCTGCGCCGCTCGCCCACACGTTGCTATTCCCGGCGTCGACCGAGTCGAAGCCGGGCAGCACCCCCGACATCGGACCGGACAGCGAGTCGGCCACCATTGGGATGAGATTGTTGACGTCGGCGCTGGTCACATTGGTCAGGTGCGCGTCGGCGATGGCCCCGCTCGGGTCGGCGGCATAGCGCGCGGCGGCATCGGGATCCCGCACCAGCGACATCACGAAGTCGAGCAGCGAGTTTGCCATGTCACAGATTCTCCCCTACGGCCGATAGTCACAGTGGAATCCCAGCTGCTGTCCAGAATGTTATCGACCTGTGTCGCTTCCGGGATCGGTGTCAAGGCCACCCGATCCGCAGCAGCATTAGGGGCTATGACCTTAGGGGTTCTTCCGACATTAGGGGATGGCTGCCAGGGTTTGGGGTGGGCAGCGCTTAAGGTGAACACGGCCGCCGGCCGCGACGGTGAAGGGATGTGCGAAGTGAGCGAGTCACTGGGCTTGTCGATCGGCGCGACCAACCTGATGGCGGCTCGCCCCGGCCGGCAGCCGGTGACGCGCAGGTCGGTGCTGACGTTGTGGGCAAACCGGCCCGCCGAGGTCGGCGTCCCCTCCGAGAACGCCGAACTGACGAGCCCCAACCTCACCGAGGCGGGTCAGGTGTTCCGCGGCTTCGTCGAGCGGGTGGGCGACCCCGTTCCGTTGGTGGCCGCGGACGGATCGCCGCACCGCGGCGAGGAGCTCGCCGCCGAAGCGCTCGAAGCCATCTCACGCACCGTGGACGACGGCCAGCCGCCGTCGACCGTCGTCATCGCCGTGCCGGCCTACTGGGGTCCGGCCACAGTGGGCGCGTTGCGCGGCGCACTGCGAGCCAAACCCACCCTCGCCCCCAACGGCGTGCCGCCGATGCTGATCTCCGACGCCACCGCCGCGCTGGCCGCCCTGCAGGCCGACCCGGGTCTGCCCACGTCGGGTGTGGTGGCACTGTGCGACTTCGGCGGCAGCGGCACCAACATCACCCTCGCCGATGCCGGCACCGGGCTCCAGCAGATCGGTGAGACCGTCCGATTCACCGACTTCTCCGGCGAACAGATCGACCAGGCCCTGCTGGGTCACGTCCTCGCAGGCCTGCGCGACGGCGCCAACCCCGATCCGGCCAGCACGGTGGCTGTCGGCGCTTTGACGCGACTGCGCGAAGAATGCCGGCTGGCCAAGGAGCGGTTGTCAGCGGAGACCGCCACCGTGGTGCCCGCCGAGCTACCTGGCGTACGGACCGACATCCGGCTCACCCGAGCCGAATTGGAGAGCTTGCTCGCCGAGCCGCTGGCGGGCTTCCTCGATGCGCTCGGCGATGCGTTGGAGCGCAATCGGATTCCCGCAGCGAACTTAGCCGCTGTCGCCACGGTTGGCGGCGGAGCGGCGATACCGATTCTCACCCAACGTCTTTCCGAAGAGTTGCGCGTTCCGGTGATCACCACGGCGCGCCCAGGCCTCAATGCGGCGATCGGCGCGGCGGTAATCGCCGCGCGCGGCGGCGCACCGGACGCCCCTACCGGAATGGCAGTGGCAGCCGCGGACGCACCGACCGGACTGGCCCCGGCAGCGTGGGCGGCTGGCACCGCCGGCGCGGCCGCCACCGAGTCGGCCACCGACGGCTCACCGTCGGCGACGTTCCGGGCACTGGCCTGGTCGCAGGACGACGCTCCCGGTTCCGAGCCGGTGCCGTATTCGGGTGAGGACTACACCTTCGACTATGCCCAGCAGGCCCAGGGCGGCACCGGCGCCCGGCCGATGGTCGAGTTTGAACCGACCGACGACGAGACCGCGCTGGTCGACGCGCCGGTGCCGTGGTACCGCCGTCCCCCGCTGCTGTTCGGCATCGCGGCCGCGCTGGCCGCGGTGGCCGTCGGCGGCTTGGCAATCACCTTGACCAGCAGCGACAGCACACCGACCACGACAACCACCCGCGTCACCAAGCCCGGCGAGCAACCCAGCGACACCCCGGCCACCAACGTCGCCCCGCCAGAGACGGTGACGATCACCGGATCGGACGGAAACGCAACGGTGTCAACCGTTCCGCCGGCGACCACGACGACTGCCGCAACGACGACCACGTCGCCGACGACGACCACCACGACGTCGCCAACCACCACCACGACGACAACCACAACCAGCACCACCACCACGACCACGACCACGACCACACCGCCGACGACAACCACCACGACCCGCACGACCACCACCACACCGCCGCCGACGACCACCACGACCGTCGCGCCGCCCACCACCACCGTGGCCCCGCCGACCACCACGGCAGCGCCGCCGCCGACCACCACCGTCGCGCCGCCGCCGACCACGCAACCGATCCTCACCGGCGCGACGGCACCGGAAAGTTAGCCGGCCAGTGGCTGATTCGACGCCGGTGACCCTGCCGCCAGCAGTACAGGCCGCGGTCGGCGCGCTGGGCTCGGCACCGGTCAAGTTGTTGGTGACCGGGGGTGTCGGCGCCGGCAAGAGCACGGTCCTGACCGCTGTCCGCGACGCGCTGCGCGGCGCCGGGATCCCGGTCGCCACCCGCCCACCGACCAACGGCGACGAGGTCGCCATCGTCGTCGACGATGCTCACCTCCTCGACGAAGCTGATCTGATCCGACTCGCCCAGATGGCCGGTGAACCGTCCTCGACGATCGTGGTCGCGACGCAGTCGCGTGAGCACGACGACGCCCTGCGCGCCCTGAGCACCGCCATCGAACGCGAGCGTCCGCGAATCAGCCTGGAGCCGTTGACATCCGGTGAGATATCCCGCTTGCTCACCGATCCGTCCGGTCATCCGCCGCGCACCGAGCTCGTGACCAACATGCTGGTTGCCACCGCGGGCATCCCGTTCCTGGTCACGGCGGCGCTGACGTCGGCGCGGCCCTACTCGGCCGCAACGATCGCCCAGGCAGCGCTGTTCGCGCTCATCGACCGCCTTCGCCGTGTCGACGAACCGGAGCTCGACGCACTGCTGATCGCATCGCTGAGCCGCGACCTCGGCGCTGCGGACATCGCTGCCGCGCTGGACGTTTCGGCAGAGCGAGCGAGGGTGTTGATCGACCGAGCCCGCGCCACGGGGCTGGTCGAGCCCGCGCACAGCCCGCACTTCCTGCGTTCGGTACACCGCGCGGTGAGCCAGATCCTCGGCGCCGCCCGCCATCACGACGTCGAGACCGCGCTGTTGCGCTCCCAGATCGCGATGTCGACGCTGTCGCCCGCGCTAGCCCTGCGGCTGGCCGAGCACGGCGTGCGCGACGAGCAGCTGGCCGACGTTCTGCGCCGGCAGGCCGGCGCCGGCCGGTCCGAGCCCGCCTCCGCCGCCGCGCTCTACCGCGCCGCGGTCGACGCCGGGGCAATCGAACTGCGGCCGCAACTGGCCGACGCGCTCGCCCTCGCCGGTGAATGTTCCGCCGCCGCTGGCGAGGCGGACGACTTGTTGGGCTCTCTCGATCCGGTTGAGCGCGCCGCAGCGGTTCGGGTGGCGGCCAGCATGGCGACGCACAACGGCAACGCGGCACAGGCCGCCGAACTGTTCACCTGGCTAGGCCCCTTTCCGGACGCGGCGGTGAGCGCCGCGGGTGCGATCGTTCTCATCGCGACGGGTGACCTGCCCGGCGCCGAGCGTGCCCTCACTGCCGACAGCGCCGGGCCTCCGACAGCCGCGTCGCGGGCCGCCCGCAGCCTGGCCGATGGGTTGTTCACGACCGTCACCGCGCCCTACGCGACCGCGGCGCCCAAGCTCGGCGCGGCGATGGCTGCGGAATACTCGGCGGTCCACGTGCTCCCGGACAGTCCCGCGGCGCTGGTCACCCTGGCCGCCCTGCACGGTGGTGACCCGGTTCGCGCGCGCAGTGTCGTCGCCCGCGCGGTGCGGGCCGACCACGACAACCCGGACGCGCTGTACGGACAGCGGCACCGGCTGCTGCTGGCCTGGACCCGGATGCAGGACGGCCAGCTGACCGCCGCGACGGCCGAGACCGCCGGCGTCGACTCTGCGGGCCTGCATCGCAGGGACGCGTTGTGGGCCGCGGCGTTGCGGACCGCCCTCGCCCGCCGAGGCGGAGACAGCGGCGCGGTGAACAAGCACTGGTATGCCGCCATGGAGGTGCTGGCCGAGTATTCCGTCGACCTGTTCTCGCTGCTGCCGTTGGGCGAGTTATGGATGGCGGCGGCCCGGCTGGGACAGCAGGATCGGATCGAGCCTGCGCTGACGCAGGCCTTCGGAATCCTGGAGTCCCTGGGAAATCCTCCGACCTGGT
Source organism: Mycolicibacterium sp. CBM1 (assembly GCF_054073305.1). Classification (NCBI taxonomy): domain Bacteria; kingdom Bacillati; phylum Actinomycetota; class Actinomycetes; order Mycobacteriales; family Mycobacteriaceae; genus Mycobacterium; species Mycolicibacterium sp. CBM1. The sequence continues at coordinate 202,377 of NZ_JBSXPP010000010.1, forward strand.
CGGTGCCCCTGCGGTGGGCGGGCGTGCACGCGGGGATCTTGGCTAACGATCCCGCAGCGGTGGCTCCCCACGGCCAGGCGCTGGCCACCGCGGCCGCGCACAGCCCGTTCGCCAGGGCGTTGGCCGCTGCTGGGCGGACCTGGCTGCGGGTGCTCGCCGGCCAGGTGGAGCCAGAGGAAGTCGGTGCGGGCTCGCGGGCGCTGGCTCAGTTCGGCCTCACCGCCGACGCCACCCGGCTGGCCGGACAGGCGGCGCTGCAGGCGTCCGACCCCAAGGTTTCCGGGGTCATGCTGCAGATCGCACGCGACCTCAAACTGTCCGCCGGTGACGGTTCGGGCGATGAGGGGGCGGAGTCCGTGCCGGAGCCGGCAGGTTCCGCGTTTGCCAGTACGCGCCCGTCGTCACCGCTGTCGGACCGCGAACGGGAGGTGGCCGAGTTGCTGTTGCTGGGCATGCCGTACCGCGACATCGGCAGCCAGTTGTTCATCTCCGCCAAGACCGTCGAGCATCACGTCGCGCGCATTCGACGCCGGCTCGGCGCCGAGTCGCGCTCGGAAATGCTGTCGATGCTGCGGGCGATATTGACACCGCAAGGCTGAGACGAACAGCCGCCCGCCCCGAAGTTAGGGCAGCCTCTGTAGCGGCAGTTATCCGCGAGATGCAACTATGAGCTGGACCGGGGTTAAGTTACCGACCAGTAACTTACATTAAGTTACCCTAGAGTAACTTACAACAGGGAGGCAGTCCGTGACCGCTCTTGACTGGGGCAGGCTGATTCTCGGCCTGCTGGCCACCGCCGTCGTGTTGTTCTTCGCCGCACGGCGTGTGCAGTTCTTGGCCAAGCTCATCCGGTCGGGCCAGCCCGTCGGAGACGAGGCCGGTCGCAAAGACGACATCCCAGCCCGCATCAAGGCGCAGTTCACCGAAGTCTTCGGACAGAAAAAGCTCCTGAAGTGGTCGATCCCCGGTATCGCCCACTTCTTCACCATGTGGGGCTTCTTCATTCTGGCCACCGTGTACCTCGAGGCCTACGGCGTGCTGTTCAACCCGGAGTTCCACATTCCGCTGGTCGGCCGTTGGGACGCGCTCGGCTTCCTCCAGGACTTCTTCGCTGTGGCGGTTGTGCTGGGCATCATCGTCTTCAGCATCATCCGGCTGCGGTCGGAGCCCAAGGAATACGGCCGTTCGTCGCGCTTCTACGGATCGCACACCGGGGGCGCCTGGCTGATCCTGCTGATGATCTTCCTGGTCATCCTGACGTATGCGTTCTTCCGCGGCGCCTCGGTCAACGCGCTCGGCGAAGACTTCCCCTACGGCTGGGGCGCGTTCTTCTCGCACGGCATGGCCGCATTGCTGGCGCCGCTGGGATATACCGCCAACGTGTGGATCGAGACCATCGCGCTGATGGGCCACATCGGCGTCATGCTGGCTTTCCTGCTGATCGTGCTGCACTCCAAGCACCTACACATCGGCCTGGCCCCGATCAACGTCACCTTCAAGCGGCTGCCGAACGGCCTCGGCCCGCTCCTGCCGGTCGAGTACAAGGGCGAGCCGATCAATTTCGAGGACCCTGCCGAGGACGCGGTGCTGGGCCGCGGCAAGATCGAGGACTTCACTTGGAAGGGCTACCTCGACTTCACGACCTGCACTGAGTGTGGTCGCTGCCAGTCGCAGTGTCCGGCGTGGAACACCGGAAAGCCGTTGTCTCCCAAGCTCGTGATCATGAACCTGCGCGACCACCTGTTTGCCAAGGCGCCCTACATCATCGGCGGCAAGCCGATCCCCAACGCTGAGAACGAAGCCGAACAGTTCGCTTCAGCCGAAGGCGGCTTCGTCGAGACCAAGCACGACGCCCACGACCACGTGCCGGAGTCCGGCTTCGAGCGCGTGCTGGGCTCCGGCCCGGCGCAGGCGACCCGACCCTTGGTGGGCACCGCTGAGCAGCTCGGCGTGATCGACCCCGACGTGCTGTGGTCATGCACCACCTGTGGTGCCTGCGTCGAGCAGTGCCCGGTGGATATCGAGCACATCGACCACATCGTCGACATGCGCCGCTACCAGGTGATGATGGAGTCGGAGTTCCCCGGTGAGCTCGGCGTGCTCTACAAGAACCTGGAATCCAAGGGCAACCCCTGGGGCCAGAACGCGAAGGAACGTCTCACCTGGATCGACGAGGTCGAGTTCGACATCCCGGTCTACGGCAAGGACGTCGATTCCTTCGCTGGCTTCGAGTACCTGTTCTGGGTCGGCTGCGCCGGCGCCTACGAAGACCGCGCCAAGAAGACCACCAAGGCGGTCGCCGAACTGCTGGCCGCGGCCGGGGTCAAGTTCCTGGTCCTGGGCGACGGGGAGACCTGCAACGGCGACTCGGCTCGCCGCTCGGGCAACGAGTTCCTGTTCCAGCAGCTGGCCGCGCAGAACGTCGAGACCCTCAACGACCTATTCGAGGGAGTGGAACGCGTCGACCGCAAGATCGTCGTGACCTGCCCGCACTGCTTCAACACGCTGGGCCGCGAATACCCACAGGTGGGCGGCAGCTACACGGTCGTGCACCACACCCAGCTGCTGAACCGACTCGTCCGCGACAAGAAGCTGGTCCCGGTCAAGGCGGTCGACGGTGGGGCCAACATCACCTACCACGACCCCTGCTACCTGGGCCGACACAACAAGGTCTACGACGCACCGCGTGAGCTGATCGGGGCGTCCGGTGTGACGCTGACCGAAATGCCCCGGCACGCTGACCGCGGCCTCTGCTGCGGCGCGGGCGGCGCGCGGATGTGGATGGAAGAGCACATCGGCAAGCGCGTGAACCACGAGCGCGTCGACGAGGCACTGGCCCTGGATCCCGCCAAGATCGCCACCGGCTGCCCCTTCTGCCGTGTGATGATCACCGACGGTGTCGGCGATCGCGACAAGGCCGACGAGGTCGAGGTGCTCGACGTCGCCCAGCTGCTGCTGGGTTCACTGGACTTGAGCAGCGTGACGCTGCCGGAGAAGGGTGCGGCCGCCAAGGCTGCCGAGGCCGCGGCTGAGGCTGCTGCCGCGGCGGCTCCCGCGGAGGCGCCGCCGGCGCCCACCGCCGAGCCGGAGCCCGCTCACGCCGCACAGGCGGCTCCTGCTGCGGCACCGGTCGAGACCCCGGCCGAGACCAAAGAGGCCGCACCGGTCAAGGGCCTTGGCATCGCCGGTGGCGCTAAGCGCCCCGGCGCCAAGAAGACCGCTGCGCCGGCTGCTGGGTCCCCGGCAGCTGAGGCTTCCACCGCCGAAGCACCCGCCGAAGCACCTGCCGCCGAAGCGAAGACGGCCGCGGCTCCGGTCAAGGGTCTGGGCATCGCGGGCGGCGCCAAGCGCCCCGGCGCCAAGAAGACGGCAGCCGCCCCGGCTGCCGCCGCTCCCGCAGAGACGCCCAAGGCCGAAGCCGCGACGGTCAGCCAGCCGGCCAACGTCGATCCGGACAAGGCCGAGACGGTCACGCCGGCACAGCAGCCGGTCAAGGGCCTCGGCATTGCGGCCGGCGCCCGTCGTCCCGGTGCCAAGAAGGCTCCCGCCGCACCCGCCGCCGCCAAGGCCGAGTCAGCCCCCAAGACCGAGTCAGCCGCCGAGGCACCTGCTGAAGCCACTGCGCCACAAGCGGAAGCAGCACCAGCGGCACCGGCCGAACCCAAAGCCGAAGAGCCCAAGGCTGACGCTCCGCCGGTGAAGGGACTCGGAATCGCCAAGGGCGCGCGCCCGCCCGGCAAGCGCTGACCCACCCGCCGTCGAGAACCTCAGGCGGCTTCGCCGCCGCCGTCGTCGGGTGGCGAGGCGCCGCCGAGTAGTCGTTCGGGGTGGTGGTAGGTGTTGGTGCCGCCGTGCAGCATGGGTAGTTCTGGTGGTGGGATCCATGCGGTGGTGCCGTCGGGTTGTTTGCGGGTGGTCCAGCCGCCGGTGTCGACGAGTTGGTTGTCGGGCCCGCAGGCCAGGGTGAGGTCGTCGATGTTGGTGTTGCCGCCGTGTTTCCAGTC